>JAQCJA010000085.1 GCA_027593305.1 bacterium | reverse complement strand
AAGAATTCCGACATCCCCGTTGTTGTTGATTTCTGGGCCGAGTGGTGTGGCCCCTGCAAGACACTGGGACCGATACTGGAAGAGGTCGTTGCCGCTCTGGGCCCGGGCATCGTGCTGGCGAAGGTCGATGTGGATGCCAATCAGGAGTTGGCTCAGGCCTTTCGTGTGCAGAGCATCCCCGCCATCAAGGTGGTGAAGGACGGTCAGCTCATCGACGAATTCACCGGTGCCGTGCCGCGCGAACAACTCGAGCAACGGCTGCGCCAGCATGTACCGGACGCCCCGCCGGGTGCCACAGAAGAGCTTGCGGACCTGGTCGACGCCGCTCGGGCCCAGTTGGAACTGGGAGATACTGTCTCCGCTGAACGGCTCTTCGAAGAGGCCCTGCGGGAAGACTCGGACAATGGCGCTGCCATTCTGGGTCTGGCGCGGCTGCGACTCATGGAAAACGCCGATGAAGCCGTCATCCGCGAGCTTGTGGGCCGCCTGGAAGAGGGTTCCGCCGAGTGGGAACAGGGCCAGGCGCTGCTCACCCACCTTGAATTCCGTGGTCACTGTACAGCTGCCGGTGGCGCCCAGGTTTGTGCCGCGCGCCTGCAGAGCGATCCGGATGACTCGGAAGCACGATATCTGGTGGGCTGCTGCGCGGCCGTGGCCGGTGACTACGGCACAGCGTTGGAGATGTGGTTCGCCATTGTCGAAACAGACCGCAACTTCCGGGACGGTGCCGCCAAGGATGCCATGGTTTCGGTCTTCCATCTGTTGGGCCGGCAGCACCCGGCGGTGGACGACTATCCCAAGCGACTGTACCGGACCCTCTACTAGCGCCAGGGCAACAGCACCTGCGATCGATCAGATGGTGGGTGAACTAGTGCCACGCAGCCTGCCCGGGCCCCAGCACCTGCACGCGCTGCCCTTTGCGCGCCAGTCGGGTGTTTGGGAAGCCCTGTTTCGCCTTTGTCAGAACGGCGGCCCCTTTGGCAGCGGGGTAGTGGACCAGGGCCAGCGCGCTTGCCGACGACTCCATCGCGACACGAGCGGCATCCTGCGGGCGTGAGTGCAGGTAGCGCATATCGATCTCCTTCGCCTCCGGATCACCCGCCGCCTCGTGGATGAGCACATCGCAGTCACGGGCGAACTCTGCCAGTCCTTCATGGTAGGCCGTGTCGCCACTGATCACGAGGCTCCCCCGGGTGACAGTATCGGTGAAGCGATAACTGCGGGCGTCCAGGGGGTGGAAAGCGCGACCGACGTCGATGCGCAGGTCGCCGATCTCAAGGCAATCGCCAGGATAGACATGATCCACCTTGCATGCCGGCACAACCTGCGGGTATCGATCCACCTGCAGCATGGCCAGCGACGCCGCGTATACTGAGGCCAGATCCTGTGGCCCGTGTAACTGGATCGGCGGCGCATCCGGACGTTCGTCGGCGCGACGATTGCGGGCGAACAGGAGGCCGGGCAACCCCAGCACATGGTCGTGGTGGCAGTGCGTGAACAACACGTGATCGATCTGCGCCGGCGTCACCTCCAACGCCTGCATGCTTACGGCAACATTGAAGCCAACATCCACAAGGATGCTGCCATTCACGACAAAACATGTGGCCTCTTCACCGGGTCCCAACCGGGTACCGCCAACACCGATAAATCCCACTTCCAATGCCATGTGCGGCTCCTCAGAGTCTGCTTCAGGAAACGGGCGTAACGCCCTTGGTGAGGATGATATTGCCGTACTTCGCCGTTTCCCCCGTCATGACAACGGCGAAGGCTTCACGAGTGCGGGCATAAAAGGCGAATCGCTCGAGTTGACCGATCGGGGGTGTAGCCGGCCAATGGCGGTCCACAACCACGCGATAGGCTGCCTCCACAGCCGGGTCAAGTCTGTCACCCGCGACAGCTGCCATCATCGTCACCGGGGCGTCGACGTAGGCATCGAGACAGAAAAGTGGCAGGATTCCGTGCAACAGGTCAGCGACCCGCAGGCCGTCCGCCCGCAGACAACGGCGACCCATCGTCTCTCCGGGGAAATGGGCATCCGCGAGCACGATCTCGTCCCCATGCCCCATACGGCATAGGGTCGCCAGCAGTTCGGGGCTCAGTAACGGGGATATGCCAACCAGCATACGCTTGGTCCTTTCACCAGGGCGGATCGATGCCGAGTTCTGCTGCCAGATCGTCCAGCGATTTTCGATGCGCCTTGCCTACGGGAACACCCTCCTTGCGGCTGCGCGTCTCACGATCAGCCTCGACACCACCGGGCATGTGGGAGGAGTTGAAGCCGTCCAAGGGACGCAACTGACGGACGGCACGCACATATTCATCCATTTCACGCTTGAAGGTGGCCGGCTCCAGGAACAGGTCGATGCGGAAGGTGATAACCATGGAGCCCTGGTTGGCACCGGGCCAATGCCAGCGCGGCGTGTCCCCGTGCAGTGGCAAACCCGACAGCAGGCCACCCCAGGCCTGACAGATCTCGCCCATGCCGATGCAGCGCAGCACGAGGCCTGGTGCAAGCCGGGCGATATCGTCGCGGTGCCGGTTGCCTCCATAGAGATCGTGCAGAGCACCAAAATCGAGGATGAGAGCCGGTTCTTTGTCGGCCGGGGCACTGAATGCCATGGGCGAACCACCACCCGCACTGAACAGGTCGCCGCCAGGCTTCAGGTGAAGTTGGTGGCCGGACGTGACGTAAGTGATCAGGTCGTGTTCAACCGTCATCCGCGAATACAGACCGGCGGCACCAAAATGACCATGATTGCGGGTCATCATGATGGCGATGCCGTGCTCTTTGGCCTTGTCGATGACTCGCTTTGTGCCCTCGGCAGCAGGGAAGTATCCCAGGCCACCATCGCCGTCGAGGAGCAGGCTGTTGTTCGTCTCTTTCACGACCGTCACTGCGGGCTTGTTGTTCAGTCTGCCGTCCCGCATGAGGATCGCATAGGTGGCAATCTGCGCCGTGCCATGGCTGAACACGCCCCGCAGATCGTTGCCTGTGAGCAAAGCGGCAAGCAATTGCGCCTTGTCCGGTGGCAGCCCCACTTGTGTCGCGGCCCGCACGACAAAATCATGCAGATCTTTGTGGGGCACGGAATCAAATCGTTCCGGAGGACTGTTCACTTCGGGGCCTCATGGCAGTCGTGGGAGATCGGCGGGAGGGAGTACCCGTCTCTTGTTCGGTCGAACTAAGCAGCCCTCGCCTCCGGGAAGTGTCAAGGCCTGAACGGCAGTTTCGTCAGCGAGTCCGCCGTGGCCTGCAGGAGCGCCGCCGATTCCGGAAAAACCTCAGCTGCCTGACGCAGGTAGCCCAGCGCCTCTGCCGGCTCGGCCAGCAAATGCAGGCCTTTTGCGGCATCAATGATGGTCTTCGACGCGCCGGGTGTCCGTGCCTTGAGCGCCAGTGCAGCCGCCTGGCGCAGGTGCTGCAGGGCCCGGAGCCGATCACTGGCAGCGGCGGCCTGATGGCCCGCTGCAAGGTGAATGTCGATCTGCGCATTGTCCAGGTTCAGCGACTTCTCCCAGAGGGCCATGGCGATCTGACCGGCACCCCGGTCGTGTACCAGCCGTGCCGCCGGATTCAGCGTCGATGGCGACTCCCACAGATCAGCCGCCATCAGGTACACGCGTTCCTCGAGGTCGGCACGGTTTGCCTCGGCCAGCTGCACGGCGACATACATGTACGACTTTGCCATCATTTCCTGATCGGCAGACCCCAGGGAGTGGCGGCGCTCCCACCCCAGTTCGAGGATACGCGCTGCCTCGGACACCAGACCCAGCTGGATGAGGCTTGTCGCCGTTGCCCACGGCAACAAGACCCCGGCGAGCGAAGGGTCGTCGGCACCTGCGGAAAACGTCTGCATGTCACTGAGCGACAGTTCCCTTTCCCCGCGCCGCTCATGAACCATCACCTGCAACAGAGCCGCCAGCGCGGGCGTGAATCGACGTGCGTTGGCCAACGCAGCTTCCGCCGCAGGGAGATCTCCCGTCTGCATGGCCGCCACGGCCTCTGCCAGATCGTCGTCCGCACAGCCCGGTAGCATCGGCGCCGCCGCCTGCCAGGCGGCCAGACGCTGCCGATACTCGGGGCTTTGTTGCATGATGTACACGGCTGGATGGTCGAACCCCAGGAAGGACGGTTCGGCATCATCATCGTAGAACGTCAATCCCGCCACGCTGGGATAGACCTTGAACCGTTGCGTCGGCTCGAAACCAAGATCCCCATCAAGGAGGCTGGTGTAGAACGAGGCAGCCGCCGGGTACATGTCCTGGGCGGCGGTGTATTGCCGGTAGCGGTTGACGTCGGTGATGGCAACCCAGTCGGCCGACTCCAGGCGCGAAGTCAGATATCGAGCCGCAGCACCGCACGTCAGATATCCGCGCGTGGCAAATACCGTCGTTGTATTCAGATCCTGCTCTTGGTAGATGCTGGAACTGAAGCTTCCCCGCATGGAGAACCCACCACGCTCGATGGCGATGGTCGCAGCCGCCGGGACGTGCTGGCGGATCCAGTCACCCGCCGTTGTTCTGGCGTCCTCCAACTGATAGATCCTGCTGAATGCCGTCCCGTAGGTCCAGGTATACAGGGCACAGGCCGCCGTAGCGCCCATCACCCGGATGCGCCATCCACGCCGTCTGCTGAAATCTACCAGCATGTGCGCCGCCAGCATTCCCAGAGGCGCCAGCAGGGGTGCCAGGTAACGAACATGTTTGGTGTGCAGCCCGCCGATGGTGAGGAAGAGGAGAGCGCACCACAATGCGACGAGCCGCTCCGTTCGATCACCAACAAGGACAGCCCGGATCCATCCTGCGGCCAGCAGCAGAGTCAGCGGCCACCCTGCGCCCTGTGGCAACAAGGCGGTCCAGAAATGCAGATAGGAGATCGTGTGCGTATCAGCCAGTGACCAGGGCCGAAGCACATCCCCCCTCGCGATGGCGACAGAGTAGGCGAAATCATTCGTATCCACCGAACGCAACATCGACTGGGGATCGATGAGCAGGTGGGGCTGAAGTATGATCAGCGTCCCCAACGCGGCCAAACCTGCCCACCAGAGATTCGGCGTTCGCAGCCGCCCGAGGGTCTGTCGCCAACCCGCTTCCGGTACCAACGTCAGGTGCGCGACGGTGAAGGCGACGGCTGTCAGCAGACCATTGAGGCGGGTCGCGGCGGTCAGACCGATCAGCAGGCCGGCGACCAGATAGAACCGGAGACCGCTGTGCTGGCCCAGCCGCATTACCGCCGCCAGGGAGAGCAGACCGAGCAAGGCGAAGGGAGCATCGACCGTATAGAAATGCGCCTGCTGGACCATCAGCGGTGCAGCGGCGATCAGAACCGTTGCGATGAATGCCGTCGTTTCGCCCCATGCGGCTCGCGTCACAACCCACAACACGACCAACGTGGCCATTGACAGCAGGATCGACAGGATACGCACCGAATACACCGCCAGGCGTCGACCGCCGGGCGTCTCGAAGTTGAAGGGCACTCCGCCGACGGCCGCGGTGCCACTGATCACGATCCGCGCCAGGTACATTGGCAACGTCCCGTACGCCGTCAGTGGTGGCCGGGTAAGGTCTTCAAGCGCCAGTGCGGCGCTGATGAGCGTCGCCTCATCCGGGTGGTACTGCACGAAGGAGAAGGTGTCGCCCGTATGCGCCGATTCGGGCGAAACCACTTCGGCTACGCCACGGTCCCACCCTGTGATTCGCAATGCCAGCGCGGCCATCACCAGCGCCAGTAGCACACCTTTCCGCCACGGGCTCATCGGCTTGACGGGGCGACCTGCGGCAACCGCAGCCGCCACTTCTGCACACGGGCCGCAAGATTGCCGTCGAGTTCTTCGGCTCGATCGAGGTGGAATTGAGCGCGTTCATGGTCTGGGTCGAAGGTCAGGTAGAGTTCGGCCAGCGCCAGATGCACCTCTGCCTGGCTGCCACTGATCAGGAGCGACTGTTCAAGGAACTGCCGGGATGTGCGCAGATCACCGTTACGGGCGGCGATATGCGCCAGCATGTTGCAGGCATCTGCCGTCCGGTAGATCGCCAGTGACATATGGGCCACGGCTTCCTGATAGTCAGGATGGCCCGTCGTCGCAAAGGCGGAGGCAACACGCAGGTACGATTGTGCCCTCGAATTGAGCGCCCTTGGGGTGTTGTCTCGAAGTTCAGCAACACCTCCCCTCAGTTCTTCAAACGCTGCTTGGTAGAGGCCAAGGTGCAGCAGCGACATTGCCGTTGAGGCTGTGACGAAGTGAACCATATTCGGATTGATGACGTGAGCCATTCTGCCGGTGACTGTCTCCGGGCGAAAGCGCGTCATCGATTCGTGCGTGCCTTCCCGGTCGCCCTGGAGGCTCAGAATCTCAGCCTCCAGACGGTAGGCGATCAGTGCGTTCGGGTTGACGTCAATGGCCTGCTGAACACTGGCCAGTGCCCCAGCCCGGTCTCCTGCTGCCAGCTGCACGGCAGCCGCATGCAGGGCATTGTCTGGACACCATGGGTTCGACGTCAGGTCCTGCCGCCAACGCTCGAAGGCACCGACGAAATCCCCATCATCCCTGCGCAGCAGAACATTGACTGCAGGATGGTCGTAACCGCTGAACGTGGGATCGACGCCGTCATCGCGAAAGTGTATACCTGCAACCTGCGGGTATGTCTTGAAGCGGCGTACCACGTCGAAACCCAGACGCCCCGCTGACAGTTCCTCGTAGTAGGAGGCCACTACGGGGAAAAGCTCAGGGACGGCGGCGTACTGTACGGCGCGATTTTCTTCAACGTAGACCAGGCCACCGGCTCTCTCGAGCTTGTTCTGCAGATAGTCGACCCGATCGGCACACAACATGTAGGGCCCGGCGTAGAGGAGCATGGACATATCCATCCACAGCTGCCGATGTCGCTGCCTGCTCACCAGGCCGGCAACGGAGTACGCACCACTCTCCACACCGATCAAGGTGTTCGGCTCCACGTTCTCGGCGATAAATCGACCGGCCCGGATGCGGCTGTCTTCGACCAGATAGACACCCGCGAAACTCGTACCGTAGAGGAGCACGTGGGTCGCGATCCCAAAGCCGATGACGGCGAGTGCGAGATGTAGACGCCTCCGGCGCAGCGCATTCAGCAGATCCAGTGCACAACCCATCGTGAGAATCGCCAGCAGTGGCAACAGGGGCACAAGGTGGCGCACGGCTCTGGCGGGCAGCATGCCGACGGGCGCGAAGTAGAGCACACACCACGCCAGCAGCAGGCGCTCCTGCCACCCCCCTCGCCAGCCCGCCCAGACCATGGCACCGAGAAAACCCAGGGTCAGCGGCCAGCCGACAATGAGGGGCCACATCCCGAACCAATGGCTCACGTAGGGGATGACGTGGGCGTCGACCAGCGTCCAGGGCTGCAGATAGTGACCGCTGGCGAATTTCATCGCCAGGCCGATGTCACCGACGTAGCGTGCCCGCGACAGCAGTTCCGGGTGCAGCACGAGGAAGGGATGCAGCAACAGCAGCAGTCCAAGGGCCACAGCACCTGCGACCCACAGTCGGGGTTCTTTCAGTGTCAACCATAGCCGCGCTCCAAGGGCTCCCGGTCGGCGCAACACGAGCAGGCCGAACAGGAGAACTCCGAGGAGGGCGCCGTTGAAACGGATGCAGGACGCAATGCCCACGAAGGCACCCGCCCACAGGAACCGGCGCCAGTCCGGCGATTCATCGCAGGCGCGCAGAATCATCCAGAGGGCCGCCAGACTGACAAGGGCAAAAGGACCGTCAGTAATGAAGAAGTGCGCCTGTTGGATGGCTCCAGGAGAAAAACCGACGATGCCCGTCGCCGCCGCCGCCGCCCATGGACCATAGAGCCGACGTGCCAGAAGTGCGGTGAACACCAGCACACCCATCGAGAACAGGATGCTGAGGCCACGGCCGCAGTAGTAGACGGCTCGCCGAAATTGAGCGGAGGTCCCGGAGAGAGACTGCTTGCCTTGCTGCAGGTCGAGCAAGCGGAGCACTCCCCCGAGCAGATAGGGTGGGAGAGTGCCGTAAGACGTGTACGGGGGGTGCAACAGATCGATGTCGCGGAGCGACGCATCCAGCAGTGAGATCTCGTCTGGATGAAAGCCATAGAACGCCGGTTCGTCGCCGGCGGAGCGTTCTTCGGGCAGCACGAAGTCGCTCGTTCCGCGGCTGAAACCGACAGACCGCAGGGCCAGGCCCGCCAACAACAGGACCAGCAATAGCGTGGACGCTCGGTCTATCCTCACGAGAGGATGATGTCGATTGTGGCGGGTGAATGCAGCATGAAGCTTTCCTGGGTAGTTGCGCGGATCAGACAAAACTAACGTGGTATACGTCTGTATGCTCTCAGGCCTGCGATTGACCCTGTTGCTGCTGCCCCTTTTCTTCGGAGTTCCTCAACTGTGACGGATCTATGCCCCCCACTTCAATGAGCAGACGTCAGTGCCTGCGGACACTGACAGCCGGCGCCGCCGCTTTGACTCTGGGGCGGGCCATGCCTGCCGGAGCCGGCAAGCGCCCGAATGTTGTCTTCATTCTGACGGACGATCAGGGCACGGTCGACATGAACTGTTACGGTGCTACGGATCTGATCACTCCGCACATGGATGCTCTGGCCGCCGAGGGTGTACGATTCACCGATTTCTACGTCACCGCACCTATGTGCACGGCCTCGAGAATATCCCTGCTTACCGGCCGGCATTTCCAGCGTTCCTACCTGGCGGGCAAAGGTATCCACGAGTCGGAGACGACCATGGCCGAGTTCTTGCGCGATGCCGGATATCGCACCGGATTCTTCGGCAAGTGGCACATTGGCGGTCCTCCCTGGGATCCCATCGGTCAGGGCTTCGACGAGTTCGTCGGGCACCGTGTGGGCGCCATCGACAATTACTCACACTTTGCCTATTGGGCGTCGGTCCCTCGACATGCCATGTACCGGGGTCGGGAGCAGTACCGGGAAGATGGTTCATTTTTCTCTGACATTGTCACCCGCGAGTCGATCGACTTCCTGTCGCGGCACCACGACGACCCATTCTTTCTGTTCGTCTCGTTCAATCAGCCCCATTACCCGCTGCAGCCAGAAGAGCGTTTTCTAAGCCTCTACAATCACACTGAGGGCGCCCGACGTGTCTACGGGGCGACCATCAGTTCCCTTGATGACAAGATCGGTCAACTGATGGCGGCCCTTGACGAACAGGGCCTGCGGGACAATACCATCGTTGTGCTGATGAGTGACAACGGTCACTCCGAGGAGGCTGCCGCCGAAGGCGGCGGTGGCAGCGCCGGGCCCTTTCGTGGGGCCAAGAAGACGTTGTTTGAGGGTGGCATCCGAGTACCCTGCATTGTTTCATGGCCGGGCCGGATTCCTCAGGGCCAGGTTCGCCGACAGATGGGAACCGCTATGGACTGGCTGGCGACGTTTGCTGACTACTGTGAGCTTGACACCGGCGACCTGGCACTGGATGGTCGCAGCCTGCAACAGGTCGTCGACCGTGATCAGGCGACGCCGCATGAGACATTGCACTGGCTGCTTGGCACCTATTGGGCGACGCGGGAGGGCGATTGGAAACTGATTTCGACAGGGGACAGCCTGTTTCTTTCTGACCTTTCCGTGGATCCCGGAGAGTCGCACAATCTGGCGGACGAGCGACCGGACATCGTCGCTCACCTGCGGGCCCAACATGATGCCTGGATGGCCACGGGGATTACCCCCATCTACCAGGTGCAGTAAGCCACCACCCACGAGAAATATCTCCATCGTGCAAATCCGCATGGAAGACTGCTCATGAAAATCGATCGACGCATGACCGCCGCCAGACTGCGCCCGGCGATCGACCGGTTCCTGGACCTCACTGGCAGGAAGATCCTCGCCATTGACAAATCCTGGGACCCTGCAACGGGCACCCCTGTCTTTACACAGCGGGGTCGATACGCCACCCGGGGTTGGACCGAGTGGACGCAGGGCTTTCAGTATGGTTGCGCGATCCTCCAGTATGACATGACCGGGGACGAGGCGTTTCTGCAACTGGGTCGTCAGCGGACGGTGGATCGCATGGCACCCCACGTGTCGCATGTGGGCGTGCATGATCATGGCTTCAACAATCTGTCCACGTACGGCAATCTTCGGCGGCTCATGCTGGAAGGGCGGATCACGTACGATCCTCGGGAACTTGAGTTCTACGAACTGGCGATCAAGCTGTCGGGAGCCGTGCAGGCAGCTCGCTGGACGCCTATCGCAGATGGCAACGGCTTCATCCACTCCTTCAACGGTCCGCACTCGCTGTTCTCAGACACGATCCGCTCCGTTCGCATCCTCTGCCTGGCCCATCAACTGGGGCACGTGCTCATGGGGGAAGGCGACAGGTCGATCAACTTGCTGGGTCGGGCCATAGCACACACGCAGACAACATCGAGGTACAACGTCTACTTCGGCGAAGGCCGCGACACGTGGGATGTGGCGCCGGGTCGCGTTGTCCATGAGTCGATCTTCAATACGAAGGATGGCAACTACCGCTGTCCCAGCACACAACAGGGGTACTCGGCCTTCTCAACCTGGACACGCGGTATGGCGTGGATCCTGTGCGGCTATGCGGAGCAGCTGGAGTTCTTCCGTACGGTCAAACCGGCGGCTCTGGAACCCTTTGGTGTCAACAAACGCGCCTTCGTCGCGATGATGGAACGTGTCGCTCGGGCGACGGCGGAGTTCCACATCGAAAACAGTTTCGCCGATGGCGTACCGTTCTGGGACACCGGTGCACCAGGCGTCGCTGCCTTCGGTCGCTACACCAACGTGGCGTCAGATCCGTATAACGATATTGAGCCGTTGGATTCATCGGCGGCGTCGATCTGCGCCCAGGGCCTGCTGCGCCTCGGCAACTACCTGTCCAGGAAGGGCGACACCAGCGCCGGGAGTCGCTACCGCAGCGCGGCCCTGACGACGGCGGCGGCCCTGCTGCAGGAGCCCTACCTGTCGACCTCGCCGCGCCATCAGGGCATCACGCTGCATGCCATATATCATCGGCCGAACAACTGGGACTACATTCCCAGAGGGCGCCGCCAGCCGTGTGGCGAGTCAGCCATGTGGGGTGACTATCACACGATGGAGTTGATCCACCTCGTACTGCGTGAGGCTGAAAACGGCCCATATCCGACATTCTTCGGCTGAGGAGATCCGCGCATGAAAATCACCGCCATCAAGACATTTGTCGCCCGCTTTGGCAATCGGCCGCGGGCGCTGCTGAAGGTAGAAACGGATGAAGGAATCTACGGGTGGGGGGAGGCGTACTCCACCGGTCCGGACCTCTCCGTCGAGCCAGTAGCCGATTACCTGTTTCAGCTCATTGGTGGTGAGGATCCTCGCCGGATCGAGTTCATCATGATGAAGCTGATGCAGGAATTCCGTTTCCCTCCTGGTGGCGTGGGTCTGCCGGCGATCTCCGCTCTCGACCACGCTCTCTGGGACATTTCCGGCAAGGCGGCGGGACTTCCTGTGTACATGCTTCTGGGTGGTGCCGTTCGCGACCGGGTACGGGTGTATCGCGGGATCGGCGGCAGGGATGGCATGGAGGCCGCCGACCAGGCACACCGGCTCCATGAGGAACACGGCTTCACGGCTTTCAAAACAAGTCCATACAAACTTGACCCCGACGCCAGCCGGTGGGGTCTGGTGTGCTCAGCAGCGGCGAAGTACTTCGAACAACTGCGCGCCCATACACCGGACGAATGGGAGTTTGCCTTCGATCCCCACGCGAAGATCTTCGAGCCCATCCTGGCCCTGCAACTGGCCGACGCGCTGGCGCCGTACGATCCGCTCTTCTACGAGGAACCTCTACGCCCGGAGCACATCCCCCAGTGGCGGCGCTTGCGGGAACAGATGCGGGTGCCCCTGGCAACGGGCGAAAGCCTCTATGGCCGTTTCGAATTTCTCGACCTGATCGCCGCCAATGGTGCCGATATCATCCAACCCGACGTCTGCATCTGCGGCGGACTGCTGGAGATGCGCAAGATCGCCACGATCGCCGAGGCCCATTATGTCTCGGTGGCACCTCACAACCCGATGGGGCCGCTGGCGACGGCGGTGAACGTTCATTTTGCGGCAGCGACCTGCAACTTCAAGATTCTCGAGTATCTGGTACCGACAGATACCGAGTGGAACGACTGGGTCGATGAGCCCTACATGCCGAAGGATGGCTACCTTGAGTTGCGGCCCGACCGACCGGGCCTCGGTGTCGAAATCAATGAGGATGCCATCACGGACAACCAGTACATCCATTGGCAGCGCACATGTCCGGTACGACCGGATGGCTCGACTGGATACATCTAGGAGGCACTGTGTCCGTGAGCGAACGTGCATTGATCACCGGCTACCCGGGCTGGCTCACGAGTCATCTGTTTCGCCGACTGGATGAACTGGTCGCAGCGCCGGGGCCACCTGCCTGGGTGCGACAGCTTGCCGACGTTCGCTGGCGTGCTTTTGTCCTGCCCGGTACGGCACCGCAGCAACTCCACGCACGCATCGACGATGTCGTTTCAGGGGATATACGGGATCCACAGAGCGTGGCAACGGCAATGACAGACGTATCCATGGTGCTGCACGCCGCCGGCATCATTCATCCGCGCCGGATCAACGAGCTCTATACGATCAACCGGGATGGGTGTCGCTGTCTGGCTTCAGCGGCGGCGCATTCGGGTGTGAGACGTTTTGTCTTCGTCAGCAGCAATGCCGCCGCCGGCTTCGGCGTGAAGCACAAGCGTAGGCGCGGGAGGG
>JAQCJA010000084.1 GCA_027593305.1 bacterium | reverse complement strand
TCTCGGGCGAGGGCTACGACCTGGACATCGACAGCCGCCACTACGCCGCGCACCTGTCGGGGCAGATGGGGCAACTGGAACGGGTGGTGTACAAGCGACAGCACGGTCTGGAACTCTACGCCGGTGGCAAGGGCCACGGCGAGCCGCCGACGATCGACTGGTCCAATGACTATGTCGATGCCGAACACTTCCAGAAACTGCGCATTCGCTCCTGGCCGCAGGCGCCGGACTACGAAGTCGTGCGTGGTCCGCTGGTGGTACAGGTGCGGCGCTGGGGTTTCCCCGCCAGTCCGCTGCACCCGGTCTTTGCTCCGAGCCGCGTGCTCGTGGACCAGACCTACACGTTCTACGCCGGCGCCGACTACTTCCTCAAGGATGGCACCATGCGCGTGGTGAAGGACGTGGAGATCGCCGCCATGCGCGACGACGAGTGGGTCCTGTCAGGCTACTCCTTCACCGACATGGTCTGGTTCGACGCCGACGGCAAGATGCATGAGGGCGCCGTGCCGGGGGAGCACGCCAACGACCTGTGGGGCGTCGGCTTTCATCACCAGGACAGCCGTGACGCCTTCGTTGTTCTGTGGCTCGAGCACGAGGCCGGGGGGCTCGACAAGCTGCACCACAGCGGCTCACCGACCCTGCACTACTTCCATCATGGCCAGTTGTGGAGCCGTTACCCGGCCGGACCGCAGACGCAACTGCAGGCCGGCACCTGGATTCGCAACCACAATGCCTACCTGGTGGCGCCGTGGCCGGAGCAGGACGCAGCGGGCACCATCGAGACGTTACGTCGGCGCCTGAAAACGCCGCTGCAGGCCACCGCGATGGCGGCGCCGAAGCGGGACAACGGCATCGAGGGCGAAGGCATGCTGGCGCGCCGCGGCGAAGTCCCGCAGATGGGTCCCACGAAGGCGGCCATCTGGGAAGCCCTGCGTCTGGTGCAGGACGAGCAGTTCTACAGCATCGACGCCAACATCGTCGACTTCGGCTACGTCTACGATGTGCAGCTCTTCGGTGATGTTGTCAAGGTAGTGGTCACCATGCCGCATCGTGGCCGGCCCGTGTGGCAGTTCATCGAGGACCACGGCGGCGGCCGGGTTTCGGTCGGCATCCGCGAGCGCCTGCTGGCCCTTGAAGGGGTGCGCGACGTCATCATCGAACACACGTGGTACCCGGCGTGGGACATCACTCGTGTCACCGCGTCCGGCCGGCACACCATCGGTCTGCCCCCTGCTGCAATCCAGCCGACGGCGGGGGAGTGATCAGACGCGGTACTTGTCGACCACATCCATGTTGAGGGTGCCGCCCAGGCCCGGCGTCTGCGGGATCATGACCTCGCCGTCGACGACCTGCAGCGGCTCCGTCAACAGGATGTCGGTCTGCAGGTGCTGCATGGACACGTGACCTTTGGTGGCATTGGGCACGGCCGCTGCCAGATGCAGCATGAACAACGTGGAAATGTCGGTGCCGTCGCCACCCAACTGCATCCAGAAGGGCTTGTTGCGGGTGTTGGCGATGGCGCCGCTGCGCACCGTAGCGGCGATGGTGGCACCGAGAATGAAGTAGTCGTAGACCCCGCAGTACAGCGCCTCCACCACATCCGGCGTGCCGATGTGGTGCGCCAGGGGCAGTCCCAACTCGGCGTGCAGGCGTCGATAGCCGGCGATATCGCTTTGCTCGATGGGTGACTCCAGGCAGTGGAGCTGCGGGAACTTCTTCAGCCGGGCACAGACATCCAGGGCGCGCTCGACGGTGCCGAAGGTCTCGTTCGCATCGATCGTGATTTCGTAGTCATCTGGCGTGACGGCAGCGATGGCGGCGATCTGCGCCACAACGTCGGTGTGGGCCCGGCGCTTGAACTTGTGCACGCGATAGCCCAGCGCCTGAGCCCGCTGGGCTTCGGATTGCAGCACGTCCGGTGGAAAGCAATGTGACCACCAGGCCAGTGGGGCGCGGTCGCGGGCGGGGCCGATCACCCGCGCCAGAGGCAGATCCAGCGCCTGACCCATGAGGTCGTAGAACGCAATCTGCAGCGGTCCCACGCTGTCATCCATGATGTATTCGAAGGGGCTATGGCCGATGTAACCTGCCAGTTGCTCCTTGTCGAGAGCTGCGCCTTCGCCCAGTCCGACGAGATCCTCATCGGTGTACACGCGATAGATCGTCGTGCGTATCGACGGTGGCTGGGCCGTGCGAAATTCTTTCTCGAAGCGGGGCCGCTCGGCGGCAAACTGTTCATCCGTGGCTCGATTTCCGAGTCCCCAGCCCTTGCGCAGATGCTCCAGGATCTGCTCCTGGTAGGGCATGTGCAGGGCGATCGTCTCGATGCGGGTAATTCTCATCCGCTCGCCTTCTTCTTGACCTTGGCTTTCTTCTTCGCCTTGGCTTTGGTCTTCGTCTGGGCTTTGGTCTTCGTCTGGGCTTTGGTCTTCGTCTGGGCTTTGGTCTGGGCTTTGGTCTTCGGTACTTTCTTGGCGCGCGGATCCTTGCCGTCGTCGCGCATCTTCTGCTCCCGCGCGCCGAGCAGAGCCAGCCCCTGCTCGAGGGTCACTTGCTCCGGGTCGAGATCCTTCGGGATCGTGGCATTGACTTCGCCGTCGGTGACATACGGTCCGAAGCGACCACTCTTGACGTGGATGGGCAACTCGGAAGTGGGGTGTATGCCGAGTTCTGCGATGATCGTGCCGGAACGACCACGCCCCTGACGTCCGGGCTGCTTGAAGATCTCCACAGCCTCTGCCAGTGTCACCGTCGCCAGCTTGTCGTGATCCGGCAGGCTGCGGCTTTCGGTTCCCATCCTCACATAGGGACCATAGCGACCGTCCTGGGCGGTGATCATTTCATCCTTTTCCGGGTGCAGGCCCAGGTTCCGGGGAAAGCTCAGCAGCAGCAGCGCCTCGTCGAGGCTGATGGAATCCACCGACATGGTCGGCCACAGGCTGGCCATCTTCGGCTTGCCGCCCTGCTTGATGTTGCCTTTCGGCGTCAGCTCCGGCTCGCCGAGCTGCACATAGGGACCAAAGCGACCGGTCTTGATGGTGATCGCCTTGCCCGTGTCGGGATCGAAGCCCAGCTCGCGGTCCCCCATGGCGGCCCGCTCCAGCAATTGCAGCGCGCGTTCGACGGTCAGTTCGTCAGGGGCGATCTCGTCTGGCACCGTCGCCCGCAGGTCCTCGTCGCCGATCTGCACGTACGGCCCGTAGCGACCGACGCGACAGACCACCTCCTGTCCCGCCTCGTTGTGCCCGAGGGGGATAGCGCAGATCGCCCGCGGATCGATCTCGTCGGCGTTGGCCCCGATGAGATCCTTCAGGCCGATCTCGGAGAGCCGGTCCCCTTCGCTGCCCGCCTTCTTGCCGAAGTAGAAATCGTGCAGCCACGGAATCGCGTCGGCCTCGCCGCGCGAGATGGTGTCGAGACCATCCTCCATGCGGGCGGTGAAACTGAAATCCACCAGGTCCGGGAGGTGCTTTTCCAGCAGATTGACCACGGCGAAGGCGGTGAAGGTCGGCACCAGAGCGGCACCCTTCGGACCCACGTAGCCCCGGTCCTGGATCGTCTGGATGATGGAGGCATACGTGGACGGGCGTCCAATGCCGCGCTCCTCAAGTTCACGAATGAGGCTGGCTTCGGTGTACCGCCCCTTGGCCTGGGTGAAGTGCTGCTGCGCTTCGACCCGTTCTGTGCCCACGGGCTGGCCCTGGTGCACGGATGGCAGGACTTTCTCCTGATCGTCCAGGGCGGCGGCAGGATCGTCGCTGCCCTCCACATAGGCCCGCAGAAAGCCAGGGAAGGTGATGACTTTGCCCGAGGTGGAGAACACAGCCTCACCGCGCGCGCCGGCGGTGGCACTGATGCGCACGTTGGTGCGCATGCCGTGGGCGTCCTTCATCTGCGAGGCGACGGTACGGGTCCAGATCAACTCGTACAGGCGCAGCTGGTCGGTGTCCAGTTCGTTGCTCACCTGCCTGGGGGTGCGAAAGGCCTCACCGGCGGGGCGAATCGCTTCGTGCGCCTCCTGGGCATTCTTCGAACGACTGCGGTAGACCCTTGGCTCGTCCGGCAGATACTCGGCGCCGTACAACTCGGCCACCTGCGTCCGGGCCGCATGCAGGGCCTGTGACGACAACGTCGTCGAGTCGGTACGCATGTAGGTGATATAGCCGTTCTCGTAGAGATTCTGCGCCAGGCGCATGGTCCGTTGCGCGGTGAAGCGGAGCTTGCGCCCCGCCTCCTGCTGCAGTGTCGAGGTGATGAACGGCGCGTACGGCTTGTTGGTGAAGGGCTTTTCTGTCACCTGCGTGACGCGGAAGGGCTGCTGGCGCAGCGTTTCGGCCAGCTGCGTGGCATCCGCCGCCAGCAGATGCGCCACGGCGGCAGCATCCTCCAATTGCCCCGTGGAGTCGACGAAGTGTCGACCCGTCGCCACCGGCAGACCACCGAGTTCGACGAGGCCCGCCGTAAGTTTGCCGCCACCGTCCGTGGTGAAATCGGCCTCCAGATCCCAGTACTCGGCCTGACGGAAACGCATGCGCAGGCGTTCGCGCTCCACCACCAGACGTGTCGCCACGGACTGAACACGTCCGGCAGACAGCTTCGGCTTGACCTTGCGCCACAGGACCGGTGAGATCTCGTAGCCGTAGAGCCGATCCAGAATGCGGCGCGATTCCTGCGCACTGACCAGCCACTGATCGATCTCCCGTGTCGAGTCGATCGCCGCCTGAATGGCAGGTTTGGTGATCTCGTCGAAAACCATGCGTCGTACGGGGACCTTGGGTTTCAACACCTCGACGAGATGCCAGGCGATGGCCTCCCCCTCGCGGTCTTCATCCGTGGCCAGCAGCAGGGCATCGGCGCCCTTGAGCAGCTTACGCAGCTTGGTGATCTGCGCCTGTTTGCTGGCGGGGATGACGTAGAGTGGGGCAAAGTTTTCGTCGACATTCACCCCCAGGCGGGCCCAGGGCTCGCCACTGACGGCGGCAGGGATCTCACTGGCATTGGAAGGTAGATCGCGGATGTGCCCGATGGAGGACTCCACGACGTAACCTTTGCCCAGATAACCCTCGATCGTGCGCGCCTTGGCGGGTGATTCCACGATCACCAGGGCGTACGTCCCTTCAGCTGTTTTCGACATGTATGTTGGTGCCTGCTCTCATCGTCTTCTGTGTTTGTCTGTTGCTGCCACCCGTGCAGTATGACCCGGTGCCCCTGCTCATGGCAAGTGGGCAGCGGCTGCTGGCGGCGAAGTGCGCGTCCGTACATTGGGTCACTTCCCAGGGCGGAATGCGCTGCTTTGCACTCCGATCTGACCGCCATCCAACCTCGAAAGGGTACGAATTGGCCGCAGTCCCGCCACCGCAAAGTCAGTCGGGGCGTGGAATTGCGCCAGAAGTTCCCTTGATGAAAGGGGCGAATGGATGATCGTCAACCCGCCTGGATGGGTCACGATCTGCCGAGGGCTGCCTGGTGCAGTTCACCATCAGGGTCGTTTCGAGTGCGACTCCGACGCCAGATCGTCGGGCGGCGCGTAACCGGTCATACCGTCGTGCCAGGGGGCCCCGAACAGGTTCGACAGCACGGCCCATTCCCCCGGCGTCAGGTGTGTGTGGCTGTGATAGAGGCACTTCTCGAGTCCTGCACTCTGGGCAGCGGCGACAATGCGGTGCAGGTCCCCCGCTGAGATCGGATCGCCATGATGGGGCTCACGCCCCGCCTCCAGCCATGGCACCACACGGCTGGCGGGCGCCGCCGCCAGCATGCGCCGTGTTTCGCTGGCGACAAACGTCTCGAACTGTTCGGCGGGAAAGGCAAGATCCAGGTCCAGCCGCGAGCGCACCCACGGCAGCTGTATGCCAAGCAGCGCCTCGATGACCTTCATGGCGTGGGCATCGGTGAGGCCCGGATTCCAGGCCGTCAACGTCTGGATGTAGCGACCGATGGTGCCGTAGAATCCATCAAAGCCGCGATGATAGAAGTAGAGCTTGGGCAGGATGAAGTCATAGAGTCCCCCCATGACGCCCAGATCGGCGCCGGTCAGAGGGTTGAAACAGGGCAAGCGCGAACCGACGCCGAGGCTCACTTGCGACGGCATCTGCAACTGCGCCTCCCGCTGGCGTCGATAGTAATCCATCAGCAGAGCGCGGCGGAAGGCGAAGAACGCCACCAGGTCGGCATCACCATCAAACAGTTCCAGCATACCGAGAAAGCCGCCGTCGCCGCGCAGATCGATCTCCGCCGGCCGCAGGTTGTGCAGACGCGTGTGCATGCGGTCGCGCGCGGCGGTCATCGCCGCAAAGTCATACCCCAGTTCTGTCGCTTTGGCCCGCAGGCTCTCGGGCATGTCTTGGAACAGATTGGACCGATGGCCCGGGGCGATCTCATAACCCAGTTCCGGTCCATCAAGCACGCCGCCGTGTACCATGGGATAGGCTTCCATGACATCACGGATACGCGCCACCCGCGCCCGCAGTGACCTCTCGTCGGCCAGGTTGTGACCCTCGCCCCCTTGGCCCTGGCCGGCGTCGGGACAGAACACATAGATCTCCAGGCCCCGATCCCTGGCTGCCGTCAACGCCTGCTGCAGCAGCCTGCGTTTCTCCGGCAGCTTTTCGGTGGGGGCCTGTGGGGCCTCGACGTCGAGGTCACGGTAGACTGCGGGGTTGGGATCGAAACTGGCGACCGACATACGAGTGCCACCGGCCCCGGTAAACAGCAGCCGACCGACAACGATGGCACCCACACCGCCCGCCTGCCAGCCGTCAAAGATGGTCTCGTAGTCGTCCAGGACCGTCTCCAGCGGCTGACCGAAGCGCATCCACAGCTGTGGCTTTTCTGCCTTCACCTCGTGCTCCTCATTCCGGCTGCAGGTATTCGTCGGGTTTTCGCGAGTCGGGTGGCCAGTAGCCGTTGCGACTCTGGCGCCACGGCTTGCCGCACATGTGGGTCAGGATCGTCCACTCCGCCGGCCCCGGATCCGGATCCGGATGGAACAGGAAGCGGGTGGCGCCCGCCTCCTGCGTGGCCCGCAGGATGCCCTCGAGGTCTCGCGCCGGCATGGGATCACCGGCGTGCGGATAGCGACCGGTGGAGACCCAGAAGATCGTCTTCTCCACGTCCCCGATCGCGTCTATGGCGCGGCGGGTTTCACTGTGCACGAGCTGTGAGAAGAACTCTTCCGGGAACCCCATCTCCAGATCGATGAGGGACTTCACTCCGGGCAGGTCGAGACCAAAGAGCGACTTCATCAGCAGAAATCCGTCGGCTTCGGAAAGGCTCGGATTCCACTCGAGGAATTTCTGCACCCAGCGCTGCACGGTGCCGTACATGCCGTCGAAGCCGCGGTGCCAGTAGTAGTGCTTGGGGAAGATGACGTCGAAATACTGCGGCATTTCGTGGTAGTTCTGTCCCGTCAACGATGACCATGAAGTAATCCGTGGAATGCCGCCCAGTTGCACGTAGCGGTCGACCTGATCCAGATCGGCGCGTGCCTTCTGCCAGATGTTCACCGAGCGTTGCTGCCGGGCCCGCAACCAGTACAGCCCGTCCTCGTCGATGTCGAACAGCAACAGTCCCGCCAGTGCCCCGCCGGGTGCGTGGTAGCGCACGCGGTCCGGGGTGAGCTTGTGGAAGGCGTCGCGCATCTTGCCGATGCCACGCTCCAGACGACCCACGTCAAACCCCATGTCACCGAACTGCGTGCGTTCATGGGGACGCAATTCAAACAGTTCGCCACCGTGGTGTTTCGCCAGTTCGTAGTGGTTCTCTCCCGGACCGTCGGTGATGACACCATCCACCTGCGGATATCGATTGACCAGACTCTGCACATGCGCCGGCGTGCCGCTGTCGAACACCATCAACGGCCAGCCACGCCGCTTGGCATCGTCAAACATCGCCGACAGGGCCTGCTCCTTGACCTCATCCCGCGCCGCCGGCGGCGGCGGCTCCAGGCCGAGGCGTTTGTACGCAGCCGGATCCTGTGGAATGGCCGGCACGTGGCTGCCATCGGCGGCCATGAAGAACATGCGCCCCACCACCAGCCCGCGGACCCCACCGGCCTCCCAGGCGTCGAAGACCTCCTGGTAGTTGTCCATGTAGCGTTCGAGGGGGTTGAATGCAAAGACCCAGAATTTCATGATCGTCAGCCTCTCTTCTGCGCGGTGCGGAAGTGGGCGCCGTAGCCTTCGACACTTTCACTCCAGGTGTCTTCGGGCCAGTAGGAGCTGGTCGCCTCGTTCCATGGATTGCCACACATGCGCGAAATCACATGCCAGGCGGGGGCGTTCATTGCCGGCTCGGGGTGGAACAAAAAACGCTTGCCGCCGGCGGCCTGCGTCGCCGACAGGATGCCCTGCAGATCGCGCCCCGTCATGGCATCACCGGCATGGGGTTCACGGGCCGAGGCCGAAACCCAGAAGATCGTCTTGTCCGCATCACCGATGGCGGCCAGAGCGCGCGCCGTCTCACTCTGCACAAGCTCGTCGAAGAACGCCGCCGGGAAGCCGCGCTCCATGTCGAGCAGCGACTCGACGCCGGGCAGACGCAGACCGAAAAGGTTTTCCACCAGGCGAAAACAATCTGCTTCCAGCAGCGTTGGATTCCACTGGCCGAACTTCTGCACCCAGCGCTGCACTGTGCCGTACATGCCATCAAAGCCACGATGCCAGTAGTAGTGCTTGGGGAAGATGTAGTCGAAGAGGGGCGCCATGCGCTGGTAGTTCTGCCCCGTCAGCGACGACCATGAGGTGATGCGAGGAATGCCGCCCAATGTAGTCTTGCGATCCAGTGTGTCCACGGCCCGTCGCAGCATCTGCATCGATCCCAGAGCCGTCTGCTGACGCGCCCGCAACCAGTAGAGGGCGTCCTCATTGATGTCGAACAGGTTCAGCCCCGCCAGCAGCCCGCCCTCGGCATGGTAGCGGACGCGCGCCGGGGTCAGTTGCCGAAAGCTCGTGCGCAGATGGTCGATGCCCCGTTGCAGACGATCGAGGTCATATCCAAGGGCAGCAAAGCGGTCCCTTTCGTCGGCACGCATCTGCAGAATTTCGCCGCCATGGTGCCAGGCCAGTTCGTAGTGCTGCTCTCCCGGTCCATCCATGATGACGCCCTGCGCCTGCGGAAAGGCGCGCATCACATCCTGCGCCGCTGCGCGGAAACGAGCCTCCCCGTAGGGGTCCTGATCGAGAGGCAGACCGCCGCCCCCACCGGGGGTGTCGAAGATCATGACCGGCCAACCGCGCCCGGCGGCATCATCGAGAATCTCCTGCAGTTTCGCTTCGCGATCCGGATGGCGCGGTTCAGGCGCGGGCGGGGTGACGCCACACGCCTCGTATACCTTCGGCTCCGGCTGAAAGGCGCGCACGAAGGCGCCATCCTCCTGGCGAAAGCGCAGGCGCCCCACGGCCAGGCCGCGGACGCCACCATCTTCCCAGGCGTCAAAGATCGCCTTGTAGTTGTCGATCCAGCGTTGCTGCCAGTATTCGATGGGGATATGCAGAAAGATCCAGCTGTCCACGATTGCTCTCCTCCAGCCACCTGGGCACAGAATCACCTATTGTTGTCGGCAACATGAGACCGGATGAATCACACATGCCAATGGGCCCAAGGAAAGGTGTCTTTCCTGCTGACAGCAATCCTTCCATCCATGTCGGGGTGGGCAGCCGCATCGCCCTGATCTCCGAAACACACGCCTGGGCCTACCTGTTGTTGCTGCCCAGCTTCCTCCTCGTGCTGGCAGTACTCATCTATCCCGTCGGCTCCGGCATCCTGCTCAGCTTTCGTGAGATGCGGCTGACGAGACCCGACCTGGGCACTGCCTTTATCGGCCTGCGGCACTACCGCGAACTGTGGTCGGATCCGGTGTTCCACATTTCCCTGGTAAACACCACGATCTGGGCCCTTGTGGGCACGACGGCACAGTTCGTCTGCGGCCTGATCTCGGCGCTGGCGCTGAATCGCGGCCTGCACCGGTTGCTGCCCGGCATGCGCCTCGCCCGCGTGCTGATTCTGCTGCCATGGGTCATGCCTTCCGTTGTGGCGGGCCACGTGTGGGCCCTCATGCTGGACTCACGCCTGGGTGTCATCAACGACATGCTCGTGCGCCTGGGCGTGCTGGACCGCTACATGGCGTTCTTCGCCGATCCGCAGACGGCGCTGCCGGCGGTGCTGGTCGTTTCCACCTGGGGGGCCTTTCCGTTCTTCACCCTGTTCTATCTGGCCGCGCTGCAGGGCATCCCGGATGACTTGTATGAGGCCGCCGGCGTCGATGGAGCCGGTCTGTGGCTGCAGTTCCGCCACATCACCTGGCCCATGCTCGTGCCCATCGTTGTGGCAACCATCGTGCTGCGTATGATCGGCATGGTCAACGCGCCGGACCTGCTGCTTGTGCTGACCGGCGGCGGTCCCGGTCACGCCACGCAGGTGCTGTCCCTGTTCGCTTTCCAGAAGGCGTATGCTGAGTTTGATTTTGGCTACGCCGCCGCCGTGTCGGTGGTGATGATGCTTATGCTCATGGCGTTCACCGTCGTCTACGTGCGCATCTCCGGTGTCACGAAGGAGTGACCGGCATGCCACCCTCCCAACGCCGACTGGATCGCAGCCTCGATCTGTGCACCGGCCTGCTGGTCCTGGCTTTCGTCGCCTTCTGCCTGTTTCCCCTTGGCTGGACCCTGCTGACATCACTCAAGCCGGAAGCCGACATCGTTACGGCGACGCTGCAGTACATCCCGCAACACGTGACGTTGGAGAACTACGTCACTTTGTGGCAGCAGTCCGACTTCCCGACCCTGGTGACCAACAGTGTGGTGGTCACATCGATCACGGGACTGATCTGTCTGACCATCGGCACCCTGGCGGCGTACTCCTTCTCGCGCTACCGATTCCGCGGCCGTGGCAAGCTGCTGATCTTCTACCTCGTGATCCGCATGTTTCCCGTGGTGTTGATGATCATACCCCTGTTCATCATGATGCGGAATCTGGGGCTGCTCGACTCTCGCTTCGGCCTGGCCCTGGCGTACACGACCTTTCTGCTGCCCCTGTGCATCTGGATGCTGAAGGGCTTCTTCGACGCCATTCCGCTGGAACTGGAAGAGGCGGCTCGCATCGACGGCTGCACGCGCCTTGGAGCGCTGGTGCGGGTCGTGCTGCCTCTGGCCCGCTCCGGGCTGGTGACGACCGCCGTGTTTGTCGCCATCGTCGCCTGGAATGAATTTCTTTTCGCCATGATGATGACGACGAGCCAGGGCTCGCGTACCTGGCCCGTGGGCCTGCAGTTGATGGTCGGCGAGTTCCAGTTGCCCTGGGGTCCGCTGAGTGCCGGCGGCATTCTCAGCATCATTCCCATCATCATCTTCTTCGCCCTCGTGCAGCAGTCCCTGATCCGCGGCCTCACAGCCGGCGCCGTGAAGGGCTGACGAAAGGTCTGCGCCCCATGTTTGTCGACGACCCGGATTCCAGGCTCCACCCGCTCCCACATCGGCTGGATCGCCGCCGTTTCCTGCAGGCGTCGGCCATGGGTGCCGCCGCCTTGATGCTGCCGGGCTGTGGTGGGCCTCCGCCGCCCGACGGCTCACAGATCAATTACTGGCACCACTTCACCAATCAGACGGAGATCCGTGGTCTGCAGCGCGTCACCGAGATGTTCCTGGCGGCACACCCCGACATAGCTCTGCTGCAGGAGAACATTCCCAACAAGGACTTCATGGCGAAGTTCACCGCCGCGGTACAGGCGCAGTCGGTGCCGGACACAACCATGGTCACCAGCGAGCGGCTGGGCAATATGCACGCCATGAACAGCCTTGTGGACCTGACGGATCGTGTCGACAACTGGCCCATGAAGCCCGACTACCCTGAGGACCGCTGGCAGGGCATCAGCGTCGACGACAGGATCTATGGGGTGCCCGCCTTTGCCTTCGTCGACTGGATGTACTACCGGCTCGACTGGCTGGAGGAGGCGGGCATCGCCGGGCCGCCGACGACCCTCGGAGAATTCCAGGACACCGCCATCCGACTCACGGATCCAGCAAAGGGCCGCTACGGTTTCGGTATGCGCGCCGGGGATGGCGGCCAGTTCATTGTCGTCGACATGCTGGAAGCTTTTGGTTCCCCCATCGTCGTCGACGGCAAAGCGGCCATCGATATCGGTAAGGCCACAGAGGCATTGCGCTTTTTTTCCGAGCTGTTCACGGTGCACAAAGTTGTGCCGCCGAGTGCACCGAACGATTCATACCGGCAGATCATGGAGTCCTTCCGCACCGGTCAGACGGGCATGTTGTGGCATGGCACGGGGTCCCTCACCGAAGTGCAGCGTTCGCTCAGTGGCCAGCAGTTTGGCACGGCTGTGAAACCCGCCGGACCCGAGGGTGTCATCACACGCCTGAGCTACCTCTATAACGGTATGATGAAATCCGACAACGCCGACATCGCCTGGGCGTGGGTGAGTTTCTGGGGCGAAACCGCCCCGGCGCTGGAGTTCATGGAGATCACGGGGTACTTCCCGGCGTCGGCCCGGGTGGCGCAGGACGAACGTGTGACAGGCAACCCGTACTTTGCCGCCGCCATTGAGTCCGTGCAGGTCGGCCGCCTGCCGCACCAGTTCGTCGGTGCCGACGCCTGGGGTCGACTGACGGTGCTGCCCGCCTTCCAGAAGATTCTCACCGGTGATCACACACCGGCACAGGCCGCCGAGGAGATGGCCGCCGGGCTGGAGAAGATCCTCAGTTAAGGGCTGTGCAGCGCTCCTGGCTCAGGCCTCGGCACGCAACTGCTCGAGAGCGTGCAGCAGCGCGTCGATCTCGGTGGTGTCGTTGTAGTGGTGTGTCGACACCCGC
>JAQCJA010000083.1 GCA_027593305.1 bacterium | reverse complement strand
TACGATCCCGACCACCCCGTTGCGACCCTGGGGGGCAACACCCTCGGGATCATCGACGGCGTACACGACCACGTCGCCGCCGACAGACTGTCACTGACGTACACCAGCCGGCTCCTGACCGAAGAGCTGGAGGTCACCGGCCCGGTAACGGCCGTGCTCTACGCCATGTCCTCGGCGCCGGATACCGACTGGGTGGTGCGGCTGTCCGACGTGCACCCCGACGGCTACGTCCGCAACCTGTGCGACGGCATTCTGCGGGCCCGCTATCGTGATTCTTTCCAGCAGCCACAGTCACTCGAACCCGGTCAGGTGTACCGCTTCGACATCGATCTGTGGGCAACGAGCAATGCCTTCCTGCCCGGTCATCGGCTCCGTGTATCCATCACCAGCAGTTGTTTTCCCCGCTTCGACCGCAATCTCAATACCGGCGGCCCGATCCATCGCGAAGCAGCCGGGCAGATGGCGATCAACACAGTCCTGCACGATGCGTTGCGTCCGTCCCATATTGTGCTGCCCGTGATCGCCCGCTGACACTCACCCCCTTCCCCCAGAGAACTTCTTCATGACCCGTGACATCGTCTCGCCGCAGCAAGTGGATCTGCAGTCTCCAGGTCGTCGCGACTACTGGATCGCCCTCAACCATACCAGCGTCTGGGGCAGCCACCTGATTCCGCTGACCGTCATCGTCGGCCCGCAGGCAAAGCCAGGGGAAGGACTCGTCGCTTTCGGCGGCAATCACGGCAACGAGTACGAAGGCCCGGTGGCCATCAAACATCTGCTGCGCGAGATCCGCACCGAGGACGTCCTGGGACGGATCATTCTGGTGCCGGTGCTCAATGTCGCCGCCTTCCGTGTGGGCCGGCGGGAGAGCACCGGTGATGACGGCTTCAATCTCAACCGCGTGTGGGTGGAAGGCGCCGGCACGACCCCGGCCATGGCGGGGATCACACACCGCATCGTCGAATTCGTGCGCACCGTCATCTGGCCGCACGCGCACATCTCCATCGACCTGCACTCCGGCGGCGAAGTGGCGCGCTTCATCCACTGGGCGGTCTGGTACGGGCACGACGACCCCGAGATCGACGCTCGCGGCCAGCAGATGGCGCGCTGGTTCGGCACGCGCATCGTCATGAATTCTTCTGCCGGAGCCGCCGGTGGCATCACCGGTGCCCTGTTCCAGGACGCCACCAATCGCGGCAAGCTCGCCATCGCCACGGAACTGGGACACGGGTCAGCCGTCGATGTGCGCGGCGTGCGCTACGCGCGCCAGGGGGTGCTGGCAGCGGCCATTCACAACGGTCAGTTGCGCGGTACCATCGAGCCCATCGGCCACCAC
Organism: bacterium; assembly: GCA_027593305.1. Taxonomy (GTDB): domain Bacteria; phylum Latescibacterota; class UBA2968; order UBA8231; family UBA8231; genus UBA8231. The sequence continues at coordinate 11,495 of JAQCJA010000083.1, read as the reverse complement.
GCCGACGGCACACAGATGCTGGTGGGCACATCGGCATCGGTGACGGCCCCCTATCCCGGCCACTACGAGCCCCTGTTCGACTGTGGCGAGAGCGTCGCCAAGGGCACCACCGCGGGCCTGCTGCATGACTTCTACCGCCTGGACGAGGATCCCTTCGAGGTTGTTGCCGGCGTCGACGGCATCGTCGCGTCGCAGGCCTGGGGCGCCCGCGTGGACCAGGGTCAGCAGATACTGCTCGTGACAGGTGAAAAAGAGTGACGGAGGGGGAATGACAGAAGCCGAACTGTATCGGCTCCTGCAGGATGTCGGCGTCCCCTGCGAACGGGTCGAGCACCCGCCCGTATTCACCTACGAAGAGGCACAGAAGCTGGTGCCACCTCTTCCGGGTGTGCATACGAAGAACCTGTTTCTGCGCGACAACAAGGGTCGCCGTCACTTCCTCGTCGTTGTCGGTTCACAGGCACGTGTCGACCTGCAGGGGCTGGCCCGCAGCCTCGAAGTGAGCAAACTGGGTATGGCCTCCCCGGAGCGTCTGCGGCGAATCCTGGGGGTCACGCCGGGGGCGGTGACGTTGCTTGGCGTCGTCAACGCCCAAGCGGGTGAGGTTCCTCGGGCACACCTGGCGGGTCTGCCCGGTGCCCACCCGCGACGATGACTGAGATGGCCCGGCGTCAGAAAATGTCGACGCCACAGTCGCTGGCGATGCGGCGGATGTTGGCTGCCGCAACCGGCACCTTGTCCGGCGACAGATGCTCGAGCAGACCGTAGCCCCGCGGAAACAGGGCGTCGAAACGCTGCAGCATCAGCGCCAGGTCGAGTTCGCCCTCTCCCGGGACCTCCTGGTCGATGTGGACCACCAGCCCGGGTGACACCTTCACATCCTTGAGGTGCGCCACCGGGGCCAGGGGCCCCATCGTATCGAAGATGTAGTTGAGGAACTCGGTGCTGTGATAAACGGCCTGGATGCTGCTGAAGTGATTGACGGCGTCCATGATGAGTCGCAGGTGATCGGAGCCCACAGCAGCGACGATGTCCCTGCACACCTCCGGTGGATCCATGATGGAGACGACGTGGGTCTCCAGCGCCAGAATCACGCCTTCGGTCTCCGCCTTTGCGACGATCGGCTGCAGTGTTTCCACGAGCAGATCACGGCTTTCGGGCAGATGATTGTCGCGGTGCGGCGACCACGAACCTGCGGGGCTGCGCGAACCGGGGCGCAGCAGGAAAGCCTGCGCCCCGAGGGCGCCGGCGATCTCCGTACCCCGGTTGATCTTGCGCGTCACCAGGGCGCGCTCTTCGGCGTCGGGTGCGAACAGGCACTCCTTGTAGAGGATGGCGAACTGCGCCAGGTCAAGATCTTCATCGACCATGAACTGGCGGCAGCGCCGGCAGTCCTCGGGGGTCACGTCAAAGGCCATGTCGCCGTCGAGGTGGAAACCGAAGCCAGTGAAGCCCAGGTCGCGCACAGCCTGGGTGTGGGCCGGCGTCCACGTGCGGAAATCTCCCGGCATCATCTCGACGATCCCCAGCCGCATGTCAGTGGACCTCGACGATCTCCGCAACGGCAGCCACGAGGGCATCGATCTCGGCGTCTGTGGTGAAAAACGACACCGACGCGCGTACGCCGGAAAACTTCAGCCCCGTGGGCCGTGTAATGATCCTGCGGGTCCGCAGTTGGGTCGAGATGTGCGCACCTTCGACGCCCTCCACACGGAACGACACGACACCGGTACACATGGCCGGGTCCGCCGGGTTCTCGATGACGAGACCCGGAATCGACGCCAGTTCCTTGCGGAAACGGGCCGCTTTGGGGCTGACACAGGCTTCGATATTGGCGATACCGAGCTCTGACAGATAATCTGTCGCTGCCGCACTGGCGTGGTAGTAGGGCGGCGGCACGGTGGAAAACTCGAAGCGCCGCGCTCCTTCACTGCCGAAGTAGTTGGCGCTGGACGGCACGACGCGCAGACGTTCCTGCCAGGCCTTGTCGACATACAGAGCCCCCGCCGTGTACGGACCGTACATCCACTTGTACACGAGCAGGCTGTAGAAATCGGCCCCCAGATCGGCGACATCGACGGGGAATTGCCCGAGAGACTGGGCCCCGTCGTAGACCACCGCTACATCATGGGCGTGGGCCAGTTCGACGATCTGCTTGGCCGGCAGTCTTGTGCCGGTGTCCGTTGTCACGTGACTGAGGGCCAGCAGTCGCGTCCGTGGTGTCAGGCAATCATTCAGGCGCCGCAGAATGTCCGCGTCCGTGCCATCGATGGGCAGATAGTTGATCACCACACCGTAGGTCTGCGCCAGCCACTGGGCCGGGATCTTTACCGCCGGGTGCTCCTCGTCGGTAAGGACGAGCTCATCGCCGGCGTGCCAGTCGAAACCATTGAACACCGTCGTCACACCATCGGCGACGCCATGGGTCAGGCACAGATCCCGCGCCTCCACACCACAGAAGGCGGCCAGCCGCTGCCGCGCATCCTGCAGTTGGGCGCTGTATCGGGCGTAGTCCATAATGAGCGGCGGCCCATGCTGCGCGATGCTGCGAAACTCTTCCACCAGAGAGTTGGTGACGACATCATGGCTCGGGGCAATCCCACCCGTGTTGAAGTAGAGGCATTCGCCGGTGGCGGGGATCTGCGCACGGATCTTGTCGATGTCCATTGGTTTCAGTCAACGCTTTCCAGGCCCATGTTGGCCCGTCCCTGGGAAGTAACTCGCGCCGCCGTCCACGCCGGCTCCCAGGTGAAGTGAATGACGACATCGCGGATGCCGTCGATCTGTCGCAGTCGGTTGCTCAGCGGCGTGTGGGGTGTCGGTCCGGGTCGATGAATGAAGCCATGTCGCGGACGACCCTTGTGCGGCATGGTCAGCGTTATGTGGGCGACATCCTCCTCGAGGCGCACATCGTAGATGTATCCCATGTCGACGACGTTGGCATCGTTGGCGTAGAACATGGCGTCCTTGGTCTCCCGCATGGCCTCCCAGATCGCGCGTTTCAGCGGCCCGCCTTCGCTGTCCGTCTCACCAAGTCGCGCCAATCGTCCCGGATTCTCGGTGGCGGCGGCGGTGGGCTTGCCACCGGGGCATACCTGCACGGGTTGCAGCAGGCGGCGGCGGGTCTCTTCCACCGGCCCGGCACCCTCGTAGGGGGCGATGAGAAAGGCGCTCTCCTGCGTCAGCACGGCGCCGGCGCCGATCTTGTTGTCACCGGCCGGATACCGTGCCCAGACCTGCCCGTGGCCGTCGTAGTCGAAGGGTATGCCCGTCGACACCAGGTGCTCGTAATTCTCGGCGGCATGGGCCAGGCGCAGGGCGATGAAGGCATCCTTGCTGCCGCCGTGGAAGAAGCCGACACCATGCAGATCCTGCAGATGTTGCTCGGGGATCTCCCCCTCGTGCAGCTTGCCCTGATGGTCGATCCAGACGGTGCCGTTGAAAGAGTAGCCGGAGAAGACCCACTCGTCGTCGCGGATGGTGTACTGGCCATCGGCAAGAATGTCCATGCGGCCATTCTTGAAGAAGTAGGGCAGTCCGGCGTAGAAGGTGTAGGTCACGTCGATGTGCAGCCGGCTCGGGGTGTAGAGCGGGTGCCCCGGACTGTGGGGGAACCCCCAGCGTCGAACCTGCACACACAGCGGCCCGCGGACGACTTCGTAGTTGGGGCACTCCGCCCAGTTCGTCACGCGCACCTTGTGCAGTCTGCCTTCCGGCACGTAGTCGTGGGCCCAGTCGATGTTCGGTGGCTCGCCGTGGCCTTCGCCACCGGCGAACAACGTCAGGCCGTGGTCCCGCTTGTATGTAAGGCGCTCCATCTGCCCCATCTGCCGCGACAGGTTCGCCACATAGTGATCGTTCTCGATGTCGAGACCCCAGCCTTCACCGGTGACGCTCAGATCCGTCGTGTAGCGTGGCAACTCGGCCAGATCGTTGCCATAGAACACGAGGACGGTGGCACCGCTGTTGGCCGCCAGGTCCACGGCAAAGACGAGACGGCAGTGGCGCTCGCCGCGCTCACAGGACTCGTGGTATACCTGGCTGACGGTCTGCCGCAGTCGACCTGCAGCATCAACGATGGCGACACGGACTTCGCGACGCAGATCCGTCGTCTCTGACTCGGGGAAAGCGACGGCGATGTTGACCGGTTCGCCGGTGCGCTCCAGCCCGGCTGTCTCGTGCAGTTCCAGCACCTTGCACCACGACCAGCCGTGGGCCCAGGTGCGCCAGGCGTCGGGCAGATCCCTGGTGGACAGTGCCTCCCCGGCACAACTGAGAGGCGCGCTGTCCGGCAGGCGGCGCTGCTTCTCGTACTGCAGGGTATCCTTCATCGATTCCAGCAGCGACATGGCCAGATCCCGGCGACCATTGCTGTAGGCCTGCTGCAGGAGGCGCATCTTCACCTCAATGCTGTCACTGCGGGTGGCGTAGGGGGGCTGTGTCATGGGCGGTTTCTCCGGCGGTTGCACGCATCGACCGCGGCATATGGTGGCGGGCTGGGCATCAGCGGGGGAGCTGGTTGCGCAGCGCTTTCAGGTCATTGTCGGTCACACCTGCCGGTACGTCGATGGGGCGCCCCTCCCGTGACGCTCGCAGGAAAAAGCCGGTGTCGTTGTTGAGCGAAATCTGGTGGCCGAGTTTGGCCGACTTCAGGGCGGCAAAAATCGTCCACATCACGGGCAGCGCCGTCTCCAGGCGACACTCGTGCACCTTGTGGGCATCGTCGAGCCAGGCGCCGACAGCGGCGGTGAAGTCACGTTGTCCGGGGTGCTCCTGCTCGAAGTAGTCTGCCGGGGCGTCGAAGACCTCGGCCTGGCCGCGCACCTGGTATCCCCACCGGCCCTTCTGCTGGGCCCAGATGACACCATTCGTGCAATGGATATCAAGGTCCAGGTGCATCCAGTATGTGGCCCCACTGCGGTTGCCGAGGCCGCGTGGCGAGCACTCCCAGAATACCCGCCGGTTGCCAGGGAACCAGTAGGTGGCCTGCACATGGCTTGGGGCGGCATGGGTCCATTCGTAGCCCTCCAGGCCTTCGGCGCTGGCCCACACGGCTTCCGGCCACGGATCGTCCAGAACCATCATGACCAGATCCATCAGGTGGGGTCCCATGGCCAGCGGTCCACCCCATGTACTGGCGCGGACAAAGTCGACTTCCCCGAGTTTGCCGGAGCGGATCAGGTCACGGATTGCGGGGTACTGCGGAAAGTAACGTCGCTGGGTATTGACGATGACCTTGCAGCCCGTCTCCCGACAGATCTCGGCGATCTCGAGGGCCTCCATCGGCCACAGGGTCAGGGGCTTCTCAACAATGATCGCCCGCACCCCGGCGTCGGCCGCGGCACGGATCCCGGCGAGCCGGTAATCGGGCTGGGTGACCCTGTGCAGAACATCGATCTGCCCTTTGTCGAGCATGTCGTGCAGGTCGCCGTAGCGCGCCGGCACACCGTGCTTGCTGGCAAAGGCATCCCGTCGCTCGGCGTCGAGGTCACAGCAGGCGACAAGATCCATAGCGGCGATATCAGGATACACGGCGGCATGGTTGTTGGCCCGTGGGCCGCATCCGAGAATGGCTGACCGAAACATGGGATTGTCTCCTGAACCTGGCTGGGCCTGTGCTCAGAGCGTGGCGCCACCGCGGGTCTCCCCGGGGCGGCCGTGGATGTGGCGCAGGCGGATGCGTTTCTCCTGGGCGGAGGAATCATAGGCGGCAAGGGACGCCTCCATGACCCGCAGACCATCGAGCCCGGTCTGTGGCGGCGGGGTCCCTGTCTGTGCCGCTTCGACCCAGGCCCGCGTCATGGCCCCCATGGCGACATCCCACGAATCGTCGAGTTGGTACTCCACGACGTCGGCACCGAGGGATGGCGCCCCCCACACGCGCAGAGTCGCCCGCGGTCGCCAGCAGAACATCATCCCCCCCTCCGAGCCATAGACGTTGAGGTCGAGACGTGAGCGCGCCCCCGATGAGATGCCATCGGAGTGTATGAGCAGCGTCGCCCCATCCTCCATGACGTAGTGGGCGACGCCGTAATCCTCATTGGGCCAGTCCTTGTGACGCAGATTGCGCATATCGGCCATGACCTCGGCCACTTCGGTACCCCAGATCCAGCGGCTGAAGTCGATGGCGTGATCGGCGTGGGTGAACCAGGCCCCGCCAGGTGAAGCGGCCGGGTCCGTCCACCAGCTCAGCAGGGACTTGTCCTCTTCGGTCCGTGACGGCACACCTGTGGGATAGCCACAGTAGATATGGTGTGGCTCGCCGAGCTCGCCGGAATCCCAGATCTGCTTCATCAGTTGAAAGGACTTCCAGTAGCGAAAGTTGTAGCCACTCATCAGGCTCACGCCAGCAACCGCACAGGCATCGATCATGCGCTGGCAGTCGGCGACGGACATGGCCATGGGCTTGTCGGCCAGCACATGTTTGCCGGCACCGGCAAGCGCCTCGGCAACGTTGGCGCGCTCCGACGTGCGCACCGTGAGGATGCCACCGTCGATGTCGGAGCCGACGAATTCGGTCAGATCTGTGTATCCCGGAGCACCGGTGTGCTGCACGAGGCGCGCCAGATCTTCCGGGTCCTCGTCCCATACGGCTGCGATGGTGCAGAAGTCCGCATCCTTCAGCACGCGGATGAAGGCGAGGGTGTGGGGCCACAGATCGTAGCCGGCGATACCGATACGAAACTTCATGGGGCGATCTCCTTGAGCGCCACGCGGCGACCGCTGTGTACGGAGAGTTCGATGGCTTCCTGCAGGCGAACCGACTCGATGCCGTCCTGCAGGGTCGAGGCAGGTGCGTGGCTGCCGGCGACGCTGGTGACGAAATCGCGCAGTTCGCCGACGAAGCCGTGCAGATTCAGACTGTTGGCGGCATCCGTCGGCTGGATGTCTTCCGGTTCCCAGTAGCGCATCTCATCCTCACCGGCGATGAAGGCAATGACGCGGCGCCAGTTCTCCACGTGCAGGCTGCTGCCGACGCCGGAGATACTGAGCCTCTCGCTCCAGTTGGTGAAACTCGACTCGAGGCAGTTGATGTTGAGCAGTCCGAGAGCACCCGAACAGAACCGCAGGGTGATGGCATAGCCGTCGAGCCCTGCACCCCGGGACACGCGCTCTGCCGATACCGTGTCGACATCCCCCATGAAGAAGCGTGGCAGATCGAGGTGATGAATGCCGAAGCCGTTGAGAAAGTTGTAGACGTCGACGGGTTACCGGGCGTACGTGAAGCGCGCCTCGTACATGCTCGGCGCCCCGAAGGCGGGCAGCTCCATGATCTGCCGGGCTCGCAGATACGGCGCCGAGAAGCGCTTCATGAAAGCCACAGCGACCTGTTTGCCATTGCGCGCAGCAGCGTCCCGGATGCGCAGGGACTCGGCGACACTTTCGGCCTGTGGCTTCTCCAGAAACACGTGCACGCCGGCGTTGAGGCAGGTGACTGCCACATCCGGCTGCAGCCGCGGGTGCAGGCAGACGATGACGCAGTCGAGGTCCTCGTGGGCGAGCATATCCTCGTGGTTGGCGTAGACCCGCTGGATGCCGTGCACGGCGGCGATGCGCTCGGCGTGGTCCGCCTTGTGCTCGGCCAATGCCACGAGTTCGCCCAGCAGCGGCGGCAGTTGTGCGCCAGCATGTGTCGCCACCAGGGCGGGCAAGCCTTCGGGGGCTCCCCCAAGAGCGTGGCGCAGACTGGGCAACAGGCTCATGCGGGCATGCTCCCCACCACCAACGAAGCCGACTCGCATGGGGGTCATGAGGGGTCCGGCGACTCCACGAGCTGCCGCAGCGTCGCCAGGAAACGAGCCGCAGGGCCGCCGTCGATGATCCGATGGTCGAAACTCAGGCTGACAACCGTGAGCCAGCGGGGCACCACCTGTCCCTCGTACACCGCCGGTCGCTGGGAAATGCGGCCGATGCCGAGGATGGCGCACTGGGGCGGATTGATGATGGGCGTGAAGGCATCGATGCCGGCGGCGCCCAGATTCGTGATGGTGAAGGTGCCGCCGCGCATGTCGTCCCCAGCGAGTTCACCGCGTAGTGCCTGACCGCCGAGACGGGCGCTGTCGCGGGCGATCTCGGCGATGCTCTTGCGATTGGCATCGCGGACGACGGGCACGAGCAAGCCGGCTTCGGTGTCGACGGCGAAACCGATGTGGATGCTCTCGTGCAGCAGAATGTCATGGCCCTGAAGAGAACTGTTGAGTGCCGGATGCCGTTCGAGGGCGACAGCGGCGAAGCGGATCAGAAAGTCGTTGTACGCCGGGCGCGGTCGGCTTGCGCTGCGCAGTTCCACCAGGGCGGTGACGTCGTATTCCGCCGTCAGTGTAACCGGTGCCGAATCACGATGGCTGCCAACGAGGCGCGTCGCAATGGCCAGACGTGTCGGATTCATGGGCACACGCTCGACGCTGGGATCGATGTCGCCTACGGAAGCCGCCGCGGCGCGGACGTCCTCCTCCGTGACGCGGCCGGTGCTGCCCGTGCCGGTGAGTCGCTCCCAATCGACACCGAGATCCTTTGCCAGTCGGCGCGCCCGGGGGCTGATCGATGGCTTGTTGCCGCCGGCATCGGTGGAGATTGCTGCCGCCGCTGGCGCGGACGGGCCTGCCGAACCCTGTGCTGTGGCTCGCTCTGGCGGTGGCGGTACCAGCGCTGGACCGACTTCCCCAGCGGCCAGCACATACGCCAGCACCGTACCCACAGGCACCGTCGCGCCGGGCGCCGGGGCGTTTTCGGGGATGTGCAACGTGCCGCTGTCGAAGGCTTCGATTTCGTTGAGCGCCTTGTCACTTTCCACAGTGAACAGGATGTCGCCAACCTGCACCGGGTCGCCGGATGCTTTCAGCCACTCCACCAGAGTGCCCTCTTCCATCGTCCAGCCCAGCCGTGGCATGACAACGTCGATGGCCATGGCGGCGCTATTCGGCTGCCAGATCCCGCACGGCGGCGGCAACCTGGTCCATAGAGGGCACGACGGCCGCCTCCAGCGGTGGGCTGTAGGGCGTCGGTGTATGTACCCCATTGAGTCGGCGCACGGGCGCCGCCAGATCGTCAAATCCCTGCGCCATCACCTGCGCGGCAATCTCGGCGCCGACGCCACAGGGTCCGAAGGATTCATCGGCAACAAGCAGCTTGCCCGTCTTGCGAACTGACACCAGAATCGTGTCCATATCGAGAGGCGCCAGCGTGCGCGGATCGATGACCTCCACCGAGATTCCTTCGGCGGCGAGGGTGTCACAGACGGCCAGGCACTTGGGCACAAGGGGACCGATGGCGACAACTGTGACCCCCGTGCCTTGGCGGCACAGGCGCGCCTGCCCGAAAGGGATCTGATAATCTTCCTCCGGCACCTCTCCCCGGACATTGAGCAGGGACTTGTGTTCCAGGAACAACACCGGATCGTCACAACGCAGGGCCGTCGACAGCAGCCCTTTGGCGTCGTACGGGGTCGTGGGCACCACGACGCGGAATCCTGGAACGTTGACGAACAGCGGGTAGTAGCTGCCCGAGTGGTGCGTGGCGGCGCCGCCGCCGATGCCGACACAGCCTCGCAGCAGCACCGGCATCTTCAACCGGCCACCGGTCATGTACTGGATCTTGGCGATCTGATTGGTGAGTTCACCGACGGAGTCCAGAATGAAATCGATGAACATGAAATCGACGACGGGCCGCGTGCCAGTCATGGCTGCACCCGTGCACAGGCCGACGAACCCACGCTCACAGATCGGCGTATCGCGCAGCCGTCGTGGACCGAAACGCTCGAACAGACCAAGCGTCGTGTTGAAATTTCCGCCACGGATACCGATGCCCTCGCCCAGAACGAAGATCGTCGGATCCCGGGTCATTGCTGCCGCCAGCGCCTCTCGCGCCGCTTCGGTGAAGTTGATCTCGCGGGCGGCCATCAGACGGTACCCGCGTAGATATGGTCAGCGACGGTCGTCGCATCCGGCCACGGGCTGTCCGTGGCAAACACCACAGCCTCCTGGATCTCGGCGACGATAGCCGCGTCGATGGTCTGCAGGTCGGCGGCCGTTACGGCGCCGTCGTCGAGCAGGGATTGGGCAAACGCGCTGATCGGGTCGCGTGCCTTCCAACTGTCGATCTCCTCCTGCGATCGATAGCCGCCGTCGCGCATCCCCTCGGCGTGGGGCCGGGTCCGATAGGTCCGACATTCGATGAGGGACGGCCCACCCCCCTGACGAGCCCGCGCCACCGCCGCACCTGCTGCCTCGTACACAGCCAGGACATCATTGCCGTCCACAGCCTCAGCGTGCAGACCGTAGCCGGCGGCGCGCCCTGCCACATCGGTATTGCGGGCCGAGTCCTTGAAGGCGATCTCAGTGGCGTACATGTTGTTCTCACAGACGAACAGCACCGGCAGGTCCCAGATCGTGGCCATGTTGAGCCCTTCGTGGAAGGCGCCATTGTTGACGGCGCCGTCACCGAAGAAAGCGACACCCACCTGATCGGTTTCCTTCAGCTGGAAGGAGTAACCGGCGCCCGTGGCCTGCAGAATGCAGGGACCAACGATGCCACTGGTACCCATCATGCCGACTTCCGGGGAAAACAGATGCATGCTACCGCCACGACCGCCAGAGCAGCCCGTTGCGCGGCCAAAGAGTTCGGCCACCAGTGCGCCAGGGGGCACGCCCTTGGCCAGGGCGTGGCCATGACCTCGGTGGGTGCTGAACACGGCGTCGTCGTCCCGCAGATGCGCGCAGACCCCGGTGGCAACGGCTTCCTCGCCGACGTAGGTGTGGCAGGCGCCGGTGATGGTGCCCGCCGCGTACGACCGGGCCAGTTGTTCCTCGCAGCGCCGGATGCGGACCATGGTGCGATACAGTGACAGCAATGTGTCCTTTGGAATCGTCATTGTTAACCTCTCGTCAGCCTGTGATCCCGGGACCACCGGGGTAGGAACCGCCGGCGTTCATCGCCAGGTTGCCGCCGTCCATGGGCAGCAGAATGCCCGTCACCCAGCGGGCCGCGTCGGATGCCAGAAAGATGGCCACCCCCCGGACATCGTCGGGCTCGCCGAGGCGGCCCATAGGGATGCCCCGCAGCCACTGCGTCTCCATACGCGGATCCTTGTCGATGCGTTCGCGCAGACTTGGATTCATGACCTGTGCCAGCACGATGGCGTTGACCCTGACGCCGCGGCTGGCCCACTCTGTGCTCAACTCACGGGTCATCTGCACAACGCCGCCCATAGCTGTGCTGTAGGCGGCGTGACCGCGGCCCAGGGCTGTGAGTCCCGCCAGCGACGCGATGTTGATGATGCTGCCTTTGCCCGCAGCCAGCATGCGTCGCCCTGCCTCCTGGCAACAGCAGAAGCGTCCCACCACCAGGCCCTGCAGGGAGCGGGTGACCTCGTCGATATCGATATCTTCCGGTGGCCCGAGGGCGACGCTGCCACCGGCAACGTTGGCGAGCACATCGATGCGGCCAAACTCGCTGTCGAGACGGGCAAACATGGCACGGATCTGCGTCGGCTCGGA
>JAQCJA010000082.1 GCA_027593305.1 bacterium | reverse complement strand
ATCCGGTGTACGCCGCCATGATCGACTCCCTCGACGAGAACGTCGGCCGCATCCTTGATGCGCTGGAACGTAATGACAAGGCGCGGGACACGATCGTCGTCTTTACTTCCGACAACGGTGGTCTGGCCACGTCGGAGGGATCCCCCACGTGTAATGCCCCCCTGACCGAGGGCAAAGGCTGGATGTATGAAGGTGGTACCCGCGAGCCGCTCATCGTGCGCTGGCCGCGCCGGATCGCCGCCGGCAGCACATGCTCGGTGCCGGTCACGAGTCCGGACTTCTACCCGACCCTGCTCGATGCCGCCGGTCTGCCGCCGCGACCGCAGCAGCATGTGGACGGCCAGTCGATCCTGCCCCTGCTGCGCGGTGACGGTGCCATCGATCGAGATGCCATATACTGGCACTATCCCCACTATGGCAATCAGGGGGGCACGCCGGGGTCCTCCATCCGTGCCGGCGACTGGAAGCTTATCGAGTTTTTTGAGGATGGTCGTCGCGAACTCTACAACCTGCACGACGATATCGGCGAGACGCGCGATCTGGCCACCGAACACGCCGACGTCGAGCGGGATCTGCACGAGCGTCTGGCAAGCTGGCGGCAGTCCGTCGAGGCGAAGATCCCCGCAGTCAACCCGGACTGGGAGCCGCCCCCCGCCATCTGAGGCTTGGCGTCGACGGCGGCATGCCCTTTCCTTCTTGCCAACCCAGGAAAAGGGAGCCACCATGTCATCTGCCAGCACCAGCTTGCGGGTTGCCGTCATCGGCTGCGGCGGACGCGGCCGTGCCCACGCACAAGGTTACGTTGCCGACCCGCGCACGAGCCTCGTCGCCTGCGCCGAGCCAGCGACAGAAGCCCGCAACGCTTTCGCCGAATCCTTCGGCATCCCCGCAGCATACGCCGACTACCACGAGATGTTGCGCGTGGAGGCCCCCGACATCGTCAGCGTCTGCACGTGGCCGCACCTGCATCGCGAGATGATCGAGGCTGCCGCGACGGCTGGCGTGCGTGCCATCCACGCGGAAAAACCGATGGCCCCGACCTGGGGAGATGCGCGCGCCATGCACAAGGCCTGTGTCGACCGCGGCGTGCTGCTCACATTCTGTCATCAGCGTCGTTTCGGTGACACCTTCCAGACGGCACGGCAGCTGCTGCGTGATGGTGCCATCGGCAAACTGCAACGCATCGAGGCCTCCTGTCCGAATCTGTTCGACTGGGGCACACACTGGTTCGACATGATGTTCTTCTACAACGAAGAGACGCCGGCGCAGTGGGTCCTCGGCCAGATCTCGGTGGAGGAACACCGCGAGGTCTTCGGCGTTCGTCTGGATACCAGCGGCATCTCCTGGATCCGTTTCGCCAACGATGTCGAGGGCCTGCTGGTCACGGGAGATGCCGGCTTCGGCAACCTGCTGAACCGGCTCGTGGGATCGGAAGGCATCATCGAGATCACACCGGGCGGCAGCGCCGAACACCCCTTACGCCTGTTTCGTCAGGGAAACTGGTCGGAGCCCGAGCGCAGTGTCGGGGTGCCGGTGGCGGATCACACCATTGCCAGTGTGCGCAACCTGGTCGATGCCATGGCCAGTGGCGACGAAGCGGAGCTGTCGAGCCATCGCGCTCTGCGCGCTACAGAACTGATCTTTGCCACCTATGAATCGTCCCGTCGCCGAGGGCGTGTCATCCTGCCCCTCGAGGGCGACGACTCGGCCCTTCTGAGTATGCTCGCAAATGGGTCGATCGGGGGATCGATCGGGGGATCGATCGGCGCGCCATGACGACGGCACCGACGGCCCACGGCCCCCTGGACGACACGCCGGCGCCTCTGTCGCTGACGGCCGAGCAGCGTCGGTCCTTCGATGAGGACGGCTTCTTTCTGCTGGAGGACGCCCTGTCGCCGACGGAAGTGGCGGAGCTTCTGCATATCGTGGACGAGCGCTATGCCGGATACAGAAGCGCCCGCGATCTGGGCGACCAGGCTTTTCAGATGCGCAACATCGTCGCCCTCGATCCGCTGTTTCTGCGCCTGGTGGATCATCCCCGCATCCTGCCGCTGATCGTTGACCTCATGGGCTTCAACGTGCAGTTGCGCACATCCCACGCCGATGTTCGGCCGCCGCAGCCGCCGGCGGATGCCGCCGCCGAACTCGGTGCACCGGGCAGTTTCTTCCCCTGGCATTCCGATGCCCCCCAGTGGGGCTGGCCCAGGGTGGCGGGGCTGATCCCGTTCATGGAAATGAAGGTGGGCTACTACCTCACGGACCTGAGCACGCCGAACAGCGGCGAGATCTGTGTGGTCCGTGGCAGCCACCTGTCGACCCAACCAACGGACGCAGAGGGTCAGCGGCCTATCGATGCGGCAGACATTGTCAGTGTCAACGTACGCCCGGGCACGGCCCTGATCTGGCGCACACAGCTGTTGCACGCCCTGCGACCGAACCTGTCCACGCAGGCACGTCGCTGCCTGTACTACGGGTATCATCCGCGCTGGATCCGTCCTTCAGACTTCCACCAGCAGCGCCCCGACGTCCTGGCCCGCTGTTCTCCCGTGCAGCGACAGCTGCTCGGCGAACTGGGCACGGGGCAGAGCAACTACGACGGCGACGATCCGGATGTACAGCCCGTGTCGCGCTACTGGCGCCCACAGGATGACGACATCCCGCTCAAAGCATGGGCCCAGGACCTGCGCCAATCCCAGCAGCAGCTGCAGGAGCAGACGCCACCATCCACATCCTGACAGGAGCCTATCCGTGAACAGCCCACGTGCCGTGGTCCGCAACTGGCGGGACAGTGAATCCTATCTGGGCCACGACAATGCCGTCGTCTGGCTGTCCTACCTGGTGGTGAGCTGAATCATGACCTTCGACACGTTGATCACCGGCGGCCGTATCATCGATGGCAGCGGCAACCCGTGGTTCCGCGGTGATGTCGCCCTCGACGGCGACCGCATCGCCGCCATCACACCCCCGGGAACCATCCCTGCCGCTTCGGCGGCGACGCACATCGACATTGCCGACGCCGTGATCTGCCCGGGCTTCATCGACATTCAGAGCCACTCCATCTATCCACTGATGGTCGACGGTCGCTGCGTTTCCAAGATCACTCAGGGCGTCACCACCGAGATCATGGGCGAAGCCTGGACGCCGGCGCCCGTCCGTGGACGTTTTGACGGTGGCGTCAGCACCCACGTCATCGGCGACGGCATCGCCCCCTGGGTCGACGCCGCCAGAGGCTGGTCCCGCTTCAGCGACTGGCTCGAGGCCTTTGAAGCGGCGGGTGTGTCGCCGAATGTCGGTTCCTACCTCGGCGGTGGCACCCTGCGCAAAGTCGCCATGGGCATGGATGACAAGCCGGCGGGTGTTGCCGATCTGGCGTTGATGCAACGCACCATGGCCGAAGCCATGGAGGATGGCGCCTTCGGTGTCGCCTACGCCCTGATCTACGCGCCGGACTGCTACGCGGATGTCGACGAGATCGTCGAAGTGTGCCGGATCGTCGGCCAGTACGACGGCAGCTATATCACGCACTTGCGGTCGGAAGCCGGTGAGATCTTCGGCGCCCTCGACGAGGCCTTCGAGATCGGCCTGCGCGCCGACGTGCCCGTCGAGATCTACCACCTCAAGGCGGCAGGGCGTGACAACTGGGACAAGCTGCCGCAGGTCATCGAGCGCATCGCCGCCGCCCGCGCCGCAGGTCTGGATGTGACGGCAGACATGTATCCGTATGCCGCGTCGGGTACAGGACTCACATCGGTGCTGCCCCCCTGGGCGATGGCGGGGGGCAAGCTCTACGAGAATCTGCAGGACCCCGCAGAGCGCGCCCGCATCCGGACGGCTGTGACCGAACCGGATGGCCGCTGGGAGGCGATGGTCAGTCAACATGGGGAGGAGGGCGTCATGCCCATCGGCTTCAGGCAGCCGGAGAACCAGCAGTACGTCGGGCGCAGGCTGTCCGAGATCTGTCACATGCGGGGGCAGGACTGGTTCGATGCCGTATGCGATCTGGTGCTGTCAGAGCGGCAGTCGATCAGCACCATCTACTTCTCCATGCTCGAAGACAATCTGCGCCTGCAGTTGCAGCAACCGTGGATCAAGGTGTCCACCGATGCCGGCGGGTACGATCCGTCGTGGGGCAAACCCTACGGCCCCGTGCATCCCCGCGGCTATGGAACCTATCCCCGAGTACTGGGCCGCTACGTGCGCGAGCAGGGCGTGCTGTCGCTGGAGGATGCGGTGCGCAAGATGACCTCAGCCGTCGCCGACCGTCTCGGCTTGCGCCAGCGGGGTCTGCTGCGGCAGGGCATGATGGCGGATGTCGTCGTCTTCGACCCTGACACCATTACCGATCACGCCACTTTCGATGAGCCCCACCAACTGTCACACGGCGTCGAACAGGTCTGGGTCAACGGTGGGCACGTCGTGCGCGATGGCCGGCACACGGGCGCCACCCCGGGCCGCTTCGTGCGCCCATGGGAGTGAGTGCTTCCCCTGCCGGTTCCTAGTTTGCCGCGGTGCGGAAAACCTCCCAGTGGGCGTCCGTCATCGAGCCCAGATCAAAGAGCGACACGCCATCGGCGCCGGCACGGCGCGAGACCTCGATGGCTTCACGCAGCTGGGTCGGATCCAGTGCCGGCACAAAGACGCCGCTGTACAGCGGCTTGCTGGTGCCCTTGTCCTGCATGCGCCGGAGGCCGGCCGCACACTGGGCGCCAACCCAGGAGATATCCTCGTTGTAGAAGGACTGGTAGAGCATGGGCAACACGGCATCGACCTGCCAGACATGCCACTGCTGGCGTACATGCTGCCAGTTCGGGAACACGGCAGCCGTCATCTGCTTGCCGGCGTTGTGCCCGATGGGCACAAGAATTTCGTTCACAAGTCGAGTGATGCGGTCGTAGCGGAACTGACGCCATGCCTGGCTTGCAGCAGGGTCGTCGACGGCGTTGATGTCGATGCCCGATTCGGCGCCGAACGCCTCCCGGCAGACGTCGCAGTAGCAGTAGTCGTACTCTGGATACTCGCGATCCTGCACGATGTTGTATTTCGGCTGCAGCGCCTCGGCGAGGATCACATCCGGGAAGCGGATGTAGTCCAGATGAATGCCGTCGAGTCCATCGAAGGCGGCCAGCTCCGCTACGCGTCGTTGCAGAAACTCGTGCACTTCTGGGCGCGACGGGCACAGAAACTTGTAGTAGCCGACATAGGGCGGCTGGCTCGCCGCCGACTGGCCTTTGCCATTGACATCATACCAGTCGGCGTGGTTTTCGTAGATCTCGGGGATGTTGCATGCCATGGTGTGCATCCAGGCATGAATCTCGAGGTCGGCGGCGTGTGCCAGGGGCAACAGGCGCTCGAGCAGAGGTTCCGCCACGGGCAGGTGCGCACTCGCCCACCAGGCGGCGTGGTTGTTGAAAACCTCGGGCAGGATGGCATGTACCCCCGAGGCGCGCATGTGCTGGAAGGTCTTCCTCCAGTGATCATCCGTCGTCTTCCGGTCGAGCCGGAGCCAGCACCAGTTCTTCATCCCATCCCTTTCGCCACGGCGTATCCAACGAGTATACTCGCATCAAGCCGCCCGTTCTGCCACCCGGAGACCGATCCCCGCTTCAGGAGTGCCACATGCCCCGTTTCATCCGCCCTCTCTTGTTCACCTTCGTCCTCTTCGCCGGCGCTGCCTGGGCGGCGATGGCCACCATCGATGAGAAGGCACCCGACTTCGAGCTTCAGGGCGCCGACGGCAAGACCTACAAACTGGCTGATTTCAAAGGCAGGTTTGTCGTGTTGGAGTGGGTGAATTTCGGTTGTCCCTTTGTCCGCAAGCACTATGACAGCGGCAACATGCAGCAACTGCAACAGACCTATACCGACAGCGGCGTCGTCTGGCTGTCGATCTCATCTTCAGCCGCCGGCAAACAGGGTTACTACGAGGGTGCCGCCCTGCAGGCGCAGTTGCAGAAAGAGAAGGTCGCCCATACCGCCTACCTGATCGATGCCGATGGCAAGGTCGGCAAACTCTACGGCGCCCGCACGACGCCGCACATGTACGTCATCAGTCCCGAGGGCAAACTGGTCTACGCCGGCGGCATCGACGACATCAAGTCGGCGAGCATCGACGACATTGCCAGGGCGACAAACTATGTTGCTGCGGCGCTCAATCGTGGCCTCGCCGGGCTGGAAGTCGCGCAGAAGACCTCAGCGCCATACGGCTGCTCGGTCAAGTACGCCAACTGACCTGGACCTGCCCCCAGCTTTGGGGCTGAAATTTTGGCGCAAACACGAAACGCCACCGCGGCTCCGGGCCGGGGTGGCGTTGTGCTAGGACAGCCGGTGTACGACGGAACGCCTGAGGTTAGCGCTCTTCCTTGTACATCACGTGCTTGCGCAGCGTGGGATCATACTTCTTGATCTCCATGCGGGCCTGCTGGTTGCGGCGATTCTTCGATGAGTAGTAGGTATGGTTGCTCTCGGTGCTCTTGAGCGTGATCTGGTGACGGGGTCCGGCCTTGGCCATGGGATACCTGCCGTTCTGCAGTAATGTTGGATGACGTCAAAAAACGCACATTCGCGCGCTTATGTCATGAAGCGAAATAAGATAATGGTCCCATCTCAGGTCCGCCAGCCGGGAATCTGCCGGTGACCCGCCCGCTTCCCGCCGGCACGATGCATGCCCTGGCGGCAGTGTTGCTCTGGTCGACGGTGGCTGCCGCGTTCAAACTGAGCCTGCGCCATCTGCAACCTGCGCAGTTGCTGCTGGTCAGCACCGGAGTCTCCGCCCTGTTTCTCGGCGGCGTGTTGCTGGCCCGCGGCCAGTTGCGGCAGTTGTCCTGCCTGCCGCGTCGAGACTGGTTGCGTTCGGCCGGGCTTGGCCTGCTCAACCCCTGCCTCTACTACCTGATCCTGTTTGCGGCCTACGATCGGCTGCCCGCGCAGCAGGCGCAGCCGCTGAACTACACGTGGGCCCTGGTCCTGGCGTGGTTGTCAGCCCTGCTGCTGCGCGAGCGGTTGCTGCCCTGGGACATCATCGCCGGTTTCGTCTGTTACGCCGGGGTCCTCGTTGTCGCCACGCGCGGCGACGTTCTGTCCCTGCAGTTTGACGACACCCTCGGCGTCGCACTGGCTCTGGGCAGCACGGTCATCTGGGCGCTGTACTGGGTGGGCCTCACGCGTGATCGTGTCGACCCCGTGCAACGGCTGTTTCTCAATTTTCTTCTGGCCCTGCCACCGGTAACTGTGGTTTGTGTCCTGACATCGGGCCTGCCTCCCGTGACGTGGCAGGGCCTGGCGGGTGCCGTCTACGTGGGGCTTTTCGAGATGGGTCTGACCTTCGTGCTCTGGCTCGGAGCCCTGCAGCGTGCGGCCAACGCCTCGCGCGTGGCCAACCTCATTTTCCTCAGCCCCTTCCTGTCACTGGTTTTAATTCATTATCTCGTCGGCGAGCCTGTCGAACCGGCGACCATCTTCGGTCTGGCCATCATCGTCGCCGGCCTGGTGCTGCAGAAGTGGGGCAGCCGCGGTGGAGACGGATCCTCACCCCGACGAAGGGACTGAAATCATGCGTCCTCGAACTCTTGGTATCACCGTGCTGGCCGACTTCATCCTCTCGGAAGGAGTCGATGCCGTCCTCGACAACGTCGTGGAACGCGCCGGAGCAACGGCCGTCGCCCTCAACCCCACAGTGACGGAGCCTGCAGCGGAGGGCCAGGGCAGCTGGCAACCACCCTCCGATGCCGGTGCCAGCCCGCGACTCTTCGATCGCCCCCTGTTCGGCGCCAGTGGCCTGTGGGTCCGCAGTGCACCCAGCTACGTACCGGATGCAACCCACTATGTCGACAGCCCCTATCGCCCGCGCCCCGCCGCGGAACTCACCGAAGCCCGGGGCCACGTGGTGGAGCAATTCATCGATGCCGCTGTGGACCGCGGTCTCGAGGTCTACTTCCAGGTGAGTGGCCAGACAGCGCCGGGCATGCGTGACGAGGATCGGCCCCTGCGCCCCGATGGGGGCATGCCACAGCGCATGGCCGACACCGGCTGTCTGGCCAGTCCAGCGATCCGCGCCTACCTGCGGGCCTATGTCGCTGATCTGGTCGCCCGCTACCCGAAGATCACCGGCTTCCGCCCGGACTGGCCGGAGTACCCCTGCTACATGCTGGACGAAGGCTTCCAGGACTTCAGCCCTCATGTGCGTCGCTGGGCGGTGGAACGAGGCTGGCCCTTTGATGATGTGCAGGGCGACGTTGCCGCCCTTTACCGCCATCTGCATGGCAGCCTGAGCAATGATGACCTTGAAGCTTTCGCCGGCGGTGATCGCGGCGCCGGGGACAGCATCGCCCTGCTGCGCCGCTATCCCGGTGTTTTCGACTGGCTGAAGCTGAAGTCGGACCTGTCCGTCGACATGGTCCGCCACTGGCGTGAGGCACTGGATGCGACGGGACGCACGGATCTGCAACTGTCGGCCAACGCTTTCATGCCGCCGCTGACGCTGTTGACGGGCTTCGACTTCGCCGCTACCGGCGCCTTCTGCGACGCCGCATCACCGAAACTCTACACGATGCACTGGACGGTCATGGTCGACTTCTGGGGGCGTCAGCTGCTGGCGCACAATTCCGGGCTCGACGAACGGCTCCTGGTGCATGCCCTGGCCAACCTGTTCGATCTGGGTGACACACCCCCCGGTGATTGCCTGGAGAGCTTCCACTATCCGGAGCCGGATGAGGTCCACCCCGTGAGTGACGCCACGCAGCGCCGGCGCATGGCCTCGGCTGTGCGGCAGGCAGGAGGCCGGATGGCGGTGACGCCTCTGGTGCACGGGTACGGACCTGAGGATGATTTCCTGCGGCGCTTCGGACTGGTCGCCGACAGTGACGTCGACGGCGCCTGGATCAACCGCTATGGCTATCTCAGTGATGCCAAACTCGACGGCGTCGGGCGCCTGTGGCGGGCCAACGAAAGGACGCCGGCATCAGGGAAGCTGACGTCGTGAAACAGGACCGCAGGTCCACTCGACCAGCAAGCCAGCGATCGGCAAGGAGCCCTCATGAATGACAATATCGATGACAATATCATCGCCCGCATCGACCTGACGGGCTGCCCCCTGGGCAATGTGCTGGACCCCAACGAACCGGACCAGAGTGTCGAACGCCGTTTTTTCGGCGACTGGACGAATGGCCTCACGGCCCCGGCAAACTGGCGCATGCCCGGCTTCTTTCGTGTCATCGACGATGCTGCAGCAGAGGGTGGCGCCGATCGTGTACTGGAGCACATCAACAAGACGGACCGCACCCTGGTAGCGGGGCACGACCTGTGGTCGGATGTCACCATCGAAGCCAGCATCCGCCAGCTCAACGCCTTCTCCCAACCCAACAGTGATGATCCCCATGCGCACGTCGCCCGCACAGGGCTCATGCTGCGCTATCAGGATCTGCGCCAGTACTACTTCTTCGGCTTCGAGGGTTTCGGCCGTGTCGTGTTGTACCATCGCAAGGACGAGGCCTGGTCCCTGCTGGCCGATCAGTCGAGGGGCGTGGATCGCAGTCGCTACTACCGGCTGCGCGCCGAATGTGACGGCCACTGGATCCGGTGTTTCGTCGACGATGAGCTGGTCTTCACCGCCTTTGATGAGCGTCTGCCCACGGGTAAAGCCGGCATCCGCAGCAACACCCGCTGCCGGCTGCACTCGGTGAGAATCAGCGCCGCGGAGCAGGCCCGCGCCACTTTTGCCAGCCGCCTGGAGGCGCGTACGCTGGCATGGTGCAGCGCCGCAGAACGGTATCCGCAGCCCGTACTGTGGCGCAAGATCGACATCTCGCCATGGTGGCCCTGCACGGTTCGTTACGGCGATGCCCGCGGCGCAGGCCACAAGGAGCTGATTCTCGAAAAGGACACCGGCGAGGGGCCCCGCATCATCTGCCTCGACATCGACTCCGGGCAGGTGCAGTCGGATCGAACCTTCGGTGCTGCGCGTGGACTGACACGCACAACGGTGCACGACCTGGACGGTTGCGGCAGCCAGGACATCATCGGCGTGGATCTGCTCGCCGATCGTCTGCGTATGGTCTCCGGGCACACGGGTCAGATCACAGCCGATGTGGAACTTCCCCGAACCGGCCCGTATCGCGGCTGGCGCAACGACAGTGTCGGCAACTGGCTGCACTCGCTGCGCGTGTTGTGGCCGTGCAAGCTGCGCGCTGAGACCCATGGTGCGCAGGATCTCATCTTCCGCGATGGCGACGGCGCAGGTACGGGATACTCCTTCTGGACCTTTGACGACAAGCTCCAGTTGCAGTGGCGGGCAGACGCTCACGGTGCCTGGCACGGCATGTACATGTGGTTCTGCGATGTCGATGGTGACGGCCGCGACGAAATTCTTCCCGGCTACGAATTGTGGGACGGGGATGGCAAACGCCTGTGGACCATGGAAGGCGCCGAGTACATCGAAGACTCCGGTGGCGCCGGCCACATCGATCATGCCGCCTTCGGCCCCATCAGTGGTGCTGGTGGCATGCAGATCGGTATTGCCGGTTCCGACCCCGGCTTCTTCCTCGTCGATGCGCAGGATGGCGCCGTCCTGCGGCAGCATCGCTACGGTCATGTCCAGGGGATCTACGCCGGCAATTTCCGTCCGGATCTGCCAGGTCTGGAGATGTGGATGGGAGACCGCTGGGGCACCTATGGTCTGCTGAACATGGTCAGCGGCACCGGTGAACCCCTGGGTCGCATGGAACCCGACAACGTCAGTCAGGGAGGACCGGCGGTGAACTGGTCCGGTGACGGCGAGGAACTGCTGTTTCTCAACACCAGCGAGGCTGCCTTCGGCTTCTGGGACGCCGACTGCCGGCGTGTGCTGCAGCCCATCTGCGACGGACTGCCCTTCCGCTGGCTGCGCAACACAATCGTCGAGGATGTCTGTGGCGACGCCCGGGATGAGATCACCTACATCCACGAGGGGATGGTCTACATCGTCACGCAGGACACAACCTGTGCGTCGGGTGAGAAGATCTACGCGCCCACGCGCCGCATGGACATCTCTCTGCCTGGATGGCAGGTCGCTCAGTAGCAACGGCGCGATACAGAGCCGGGCGCAGCACACGATGCGCCCGGCTCTTCTCGTGCTACAGGAAGCGGTAGCTCACGCCCAGAGAAATCACCGGGTACATGTCAAAGGAGCTGATGTCATCGGCCAGCTCCGCCTCTTCCTGCTTCACGTTGTCCAGCAGGATCTGCCTGGCCGTGCGCCCCTCTGCATCCCCGGGGATGGGTGTGGTGTCATCGAGGGTGTCGATCGTGCCCATGGTGATGGTGGGGCTGCCCTGGAAGACGAAACCCACATCCAGCAGCAGACCGATCCGCTTGTCTCGACCCACCATGTTGCCCCACCCGAGGCCGGCGTAGGGTGCCACCGAGTTGAACTCGATCTCTCCGGTGAAGGCCTGGACCTCCGCCGTCGCGTCGTAGACCTGACCACCGATGGCAAACGTCAGTGGTCCCGCGTCGCCGCCGGGTGTGCCGACCACATCCAGACCGTTGCCGTTGAGCATGAGCCCCCCGTAACACGGAAGCCCCCGCCAAGCAGGTGGTAGTCACCGAGGGCGGACAGCGTCAGCAGATTCAGATCAAGCTCGTAGTCGTTGCCTGAATAATCAGTGTCGTAGCTGAAGGTTGCACCGGTGACACCCAGCCGCAGGTTCAGGTTGGGCAGCAGCGGCGTCGCCACTTCGACGCCGCCACCAAGCGAACCGGCACGCAGCGCAGCGCCCGCCGCGCTGAATGGCAGCTGCGCAGAAGCCGGCGTCGGAGAAGCCAGGTACATACCCATCAGGCAAAGACTGATGTGCAGCAGATAACGTGTCATCACGTAGCAATGTCTCCTTGAGAGAGGTCTCTGAGTATTCATGATACGGCGTCCGGTCAGGTGCATGGTCCCGGGGGCAGCACACAGTGCCGGTCAGCACCCCCGCCACACGGGGGGTCGCTTGGCGGCGAACGCCCGTGGTCCTTCAACAAAATCGGCAGAAGCGCGCAACGCCTCCGCCTGGGGGAAGTCAGCCATCATCGCCTGCGCCAGTGGCATGCCTCCGCCCCGTACGGCAGCCTCCTTGGAGGCCCGCAGGGACAGGGGCCCACAACTGCGAATCTCCCTCACCCACGAGTCGGTGGTCTGCCGCAGATCTGCCGCCGGCACGACCTCGTTGAGCAGGCCGATGCGCAAGGCCTCGTCGGCACGCAGCAGGCGGCCTGTGAGCAACATGCCCAGTGCCGCGTGCCACGGAACTCTGCGCGTCAGGCGGTGAATGCCGCCGGCATCGGCCATGAGGCCGCGGCGGGCTTCCGGCAACCCCAGTTGCGCAGTGTCGGCAGCGATGAGGATGTCGCATCCGAGGGCGACTTCCAGGCCGCCACCCACGGCGTAACCGTTGATCATGGCCACCAGGGGTTTCCAGCAGTCGTCACCCCGCTGAAAGCCCACGGCCTGCGCTTCCTGCACGCCGGCACGGCTGTGCGCCCGGATGTCGTCATCCGACTGCGCCGCCCGCCATTTCAGATCGGATCCGGCACTGAAAGCGCGGTCCCCAGCCCCGGTGACGACTGCCGCCCAGATCTGCTCATCATCCCGGATCCGCAACCAGGCGTGGTCGAGTTCGGCCTGCATCGGCGGATGGATTGCATTCAGTGATTCGGGACGATTCATCGTGATCCAGGCGACGTGGTCTTCCACTTCAAAGATCAGAAACTCAAACTCCGCCATCTGTTGTTCGCTCAAGTGTGAGGGGGATCAGTGAACCACGCCTATCAGTGGACCACGTTAGTGAACCACGCCTGCGGCGCGCAGCGCGGTGATCTCGGCGGCGGTGAATCCCGCCGCAGCGAGCACATCGTCGGTATGC
>JAQCJA010000081.1 GCA_027593305.1 bacterium | reverse complement strand
ACAGGGTCGCCGCACCCAGACCGATCGGGATGAGCGGACCCCACAGGGCGATGTCACTCATCACCAGGTGTCCGTTGAGGTCGTCGGGCATGGCGTTCAGGCGCATCTTGACGACAACGAGCACGTAGACGAAGAGCCCCGCGACCGTGCCCAGCAGGGTCCCCAACGGGATGGAGCGTCGCGGGTTGCGCAGATCACCCGACAGGCCGACGCCGGCGGTCATGCCGGTGAAGGCGGGAAAGCAGATGGCAAAGACGACAGCGAAGCCGACGGGTTCGGCGACCGTATCGGTCAGGCTGAAGGGGACCGCCTCGGCACCGTGGCCCAGCAGGAAACTGCCGAGGGAGAGGATGATGATCGCCGTTACCCCCCAGAGTGCCTTGACGCCGAGATCGGCACCCTTGGTGATCATGACGGCGACGATGATGAGGGTCATGGGCAGACTGATGAGACGCACGTCGGGTGTGAAGCCGAAGGTCGCCTCGAACCAGGGGAACAGGTCGCGGAAGGCCTCAGCGAAGGCAATCATATAGAAGGCCACGGAAATCGCCTGCGACAGGTAGAGCGAGATCCCGATGGCAGCGCCGATGCTGGCGCCGAAGGAACGGCTGATGATGTAGTACTCGCCGCCACCCTCGACCTTGAGATTGGTGGCGATCTCCGACACGGCCAAAGCCGTGGGAATCGTGATCATGTGGCCGATCAGGATGACCAGCAGGGCGCCGAGAAGCCCGACATTGGCCACACCAAAGCCGAAGCGGAGAAACAGTACAGCACCAAGAATCGTGCTGATGGCAGCAAGGAAAACAGGCGCGGTGCCAAAGCCGTGACCGCGCGAGGCGACGGTGGTCTCAGTGGAGGGCGGGACGTCGATCATGGATCACCCGCGAAAGGGAGGGGAAGTGACTTCAGATAATACGGTTCGGCGCGCTGCGTGTCCCTCCAGCAGCGCCAGCAGAGCGATCCTTCCCTACGACGACGTCACAGATCCATTCATCGCGACGGCGGCGGGGCAGTACCCGGATCTTCGGATTGAATCCCGCCCCTTGATTGAGGGCGCTGTGGATGGCGACAAAGTGATCGGCTTCGGCAAACCCCTTTACCAGTGACCACCGCAGGGGCCATCCGGTGACCGGATCGCGGTCGAGGGGTTCATAGAGGAAGGCGAGACCGATGCGGACGCGGTGATCGTCCGGGTCGTCCTCTTCGATCAGGGACACCCGTGCCGCCTCCGCCAACAGCCGCGTCCGAGGCCGCACGTCGGGTTCCAGATCTTCGACCTTGGCGGGGAAGTCGAGTCGCGTCACCACCGTGACCAGCAGGGCCCGCTCCGCAAGTTGGTCGAGAGCAACCTCGGGTGTGTCCGGGTCACCGAGGCCGGTCAGCCAGCCGACCGTCGCCAGGGATGCCTCCACCAGCAGACCCGTGCCACTGAAATCCACGATGTCCACTGACTGACCGCCGTCATCGGCGTCGCCGCCGTCATCAGGGCCAATGGCGCCCAGTTCGCGCGAACGGAGCCGCTGCGGGAGCCGCCGCCCGGTGATGTCGAAGTCGGTTGCGCGGATCCGGGCCTCCAGTCCGACAAAGCGTCGGGCATCGGTGGTACCCTGCGGCGTGCCGCCCTCTGACCCCACGTAGAACCGCATCATGTCGCGGCGTTCACGACGCACGATGACACCGGCAGGGATCAAACGGTAGAGATACCGGCCCTCGACGCCGAAGCGACGTCGGGTGCGGGCCGTAAGCCGCACCCGGCCACCGATTCGGCAGCGCAATTCGTGGCGGACCCCCTCATCGGAGAATCGAAGTCGGAGCTCGTGACCGGTCGCGAGTTCATGCCAGTCGTTTTCATCCGCGGGGGCGACGTAGAATCCGGTCCCCTTGCGCGCCAGATCCTGCTGATGCCGGGCCAGGCGGGCGCCGCCAAGGGGCTGATCCGCTTCGGATCCAGTTTCCAGGAAGACACCCACATCATCAATCCCCAGGTCGTTCAGTTCGTCGAAGACACGTCGCTCCCGCTGCCGCCGGCGGGCGGTCCTGTGCCGCTGGTATAGCAGCCAACCTGTCGCACCGGCGAGAGGGATGAGGACGGCTGCCAGAAGCAGCCAGATGCCAATGAAGTAGGATTCCATGGGGGGTCTACCCAATGACAGGCACGGAGTCAGGCAGACGATATCAGGTCGACTGGATCGTCTTGAGCACGGGCGGCAGGCCTTCCATCGCGCGGTACTCCACCGCTGAGTGCGGATAGGCGAAGCCGAGCCTGTCACTGTTGCTGAAGGCTTCCACCACATAACCGACGATATCGGATGAGATACGCTCTCGATCGGTGGCGACGGTCTCATAGCGCAGGCGCATCATGACGCCGGAGTCGAAGAACTCGGAGCGAACCAGAGGATCTTTGCCGGTTATCGCGATGATATCAGCGGTGACTTTGCGGGCACATTCAATCAGGGTTGAGATCGCCAGCTTGTAGTCCGACTCGTACGAGACGCGCACGTTGACTTCAGCCAGGATGTACTTCGATTCCTGGGAGACGGCGTAGTTTGTCACCATCTGATCAAAGAGCACGGCATTGGGAATCAGGATGCCGCGGTTCGATGCCTCCTCGCCACCAATGGTGCCACCCACTTCGCCGAGCAGGATGTGGGTCGGCGTGATATCGAGAACATCGCCGCGGACGCCCTGAATGATGATGCGATCGCCGATCACAAAGGGGCGCTTGATCATGACCATGAGCCAGGCGGCGACACCCGTGACGGGACGCTGCAGGGACCACCCCATGATCATGCCGACGAAGGCGACGGTCAGTCCCATCGCCTCCAGCGATCCTGACATGCTGACGATCACCAGGACAATACCGGTCAGCATGAAGGCGTACTTGACCATGCCCATGACCTGCGCCACCTGCGCGTCGCTGCGGCTCTGACGTCGCAGGGCTGCGACCAGGATCCGCCGTGTGACCTTGTAGGCGAAGATGAGAGCAACAACCGTGATCAGACCGGACAGGATCCCGGTGATCGTCTCCGGCACCAACTCCAGCCCCCAGTCACGCATTCTGCTGTACAGATCCACGGCGTCACTCATCGGCTCACCTTCTGTTCAAGTAGGATGCTCAGGTTGGCCATAGTCCAGGTCCGTCCCGCCTGCTGCCACCAACTCCGTGGTTCCCAACAGCGAGACATCAATCGGCGTCGTCTGTCATCCAGCCCGCGCTGAGGGTGGGTGGGGGTTGACCTGGCAACCCGATTTCATCCCCCTGTTCGTGGTAGAAAGCCACGATACGTGCCGCAGGAATCTCGATTCCCTCCCGTTCAAAAATCTCGCGGATGCGCGGCACCAGTTGCGTGTCGATCACCCACTGCTGGGCTGGCCAGATTCCTGTCTGCAGCCGCGCGAAGCACTCTCCAGTCGCCAGTTCCACAAGCCCCTGGACACGCACGGCCCCCGTCACGACCCCGCCGAACTGTTTCGCCAACTCGTTGGTCGTCCGTTGCAGCAGGTCGGCTGCCCGATCTGCCGAGTCCCGTGTGATCGCTACATCCACGACGGCATGCATGGCCCCCGAAGGGTAGCGCATGACCATGGCGATGCTGCGATTCTGCAGCACGACGACGGCGCCCAGGTAGTCACGCACGCGGGTCGTGCGCAGCCCAATGGCTTCGACGACGCCGACCTGGCCGGAGATTGCCACCATGTCACCAACGAAGAACTGGCCCTCAAAAAGGATGAAGAAACCCGTGACAACGTCCTGCACCAATCCCTGGGAACCGAAGCCGATGGCGATCCCGACGAGGGACAGCGACGCCAGATACGTCGTGTAGTCAACTCCCAACTCCCCCAGGATATAACCCAGGGCAATACCATAGACTACGTAGTGGGCCAGACTGATCAGCAGTGCATGGATCGTGATGGAACGCTGATGGTCACGAAATATGTATCTGAAAGGTCCCCATCCGGCGTAGACCATCCAGCGACTGACGCGACGCACGACAAACAGAAATACCTTAGCGAACAAGACGATGAAAAGAACGATGGCGACGCGCAGGAGTTTGTCTGCGATGTCGAGATCTGCCAGGCCGAAAAGGCTGCTGAGAAACTCACGGATGCCGGGCTCGGCAATGATCGGTTCAGGCATGGCGGACTCGGGCTGTGCCAGGACCGGAACGGCAGATGCACACACCGCCCACGTCAGCAACATCCAAAGTCGCCGACAGAAGCGGGTCTTACATGCAGATTTCACTTTCCACTCCTCACTCTTACCCTTGGCTTCGGGGCGATGCGTCAACTTCGGTCTCCTGATGACGGACGGCAAGCCGTCCATGGTGCAATACCGTCGAACAGCGTTCTTTTGCAGCACGTATCTGTAAACGTGCCGCACGCCCCTTACGTGGATTGAGACATGAGATCAGTTGAAACCTGGACGCCCGCCTGAAATGGGTGCCCAGGTCCTCGACAGTCCGCAGCAGTCAGCCAGCAACCCATTGATCAGTGTGCAGAACCTGCAAATCTCTCCCGCCGAGATTGCGCAGTTCCTGCTGATTGTTGGCGCCACGTTACTCAGCGCCCATCTGCTGGTACGGCTGCTGCGTCGAACCGTGTTCAGGCATGCTGCAGTAAACATCGGCCTGCAGGAGTCCGTTGCGCGCGTTGTGCGTTATGTCGTGCTGCTGGTGGGTGGTTTCGCCGCTCTCGATCTGCTGGGGATCGACCTGACGGCCTTCGCCGCGCTGGGTGCTGTGCTGATGGTCGGCATCGGCTTCGGTCTGCAGAACGTGGCAAGCAACTTCATCAGCGGACTGATCCTGCTTTTTGAGCGACCGATTCAGGTTGACGACTTTGTCGACGTTGCCGGTACGCTCGGCACCGTACGCGCCGTCAATGCCCGCAGCACGCTCATCGAAACCCAGGATAACGTCTCGATCCTGGTGCCCAACTCGCGCTTCGTCAGTGAGGTGGTGACGAACTGGAGCTACCGTGATCCGCGGACCAGAATCCATGTGCCGGTAGGTGTTTCGTACGGCGCAGATGTGGAGAAGGTGCGTGACACACTGCTCGCGGTCGCCGCCGCCAACACGGAACTTCTCGCTGAACCCGGACCACAGGTGCAGTTTCTTGGATTCGGCGACAGTTCGCTGAACTTCGATCTCTCCACCATGATGCGCAGTGCCTCCAGGACTGTTGCGCCCTCCTCCACCGTGTACAACTCTCTGCCCTTATCCTGAAGGATCTGCTCCGCCGTCTTCGCGTGGGATGCCATGACAGTCTCCTCGTGATGGGTAGGTGGCTAAGATATGGCTTGGGCCGGGTCGCCTCCAAGGGACAGGAGTGGACAATGCCCATGACCCAGGTGTGACGTGAACCGGGACGAGGGTGCTTGCGAATGCTCCTCGCGTCCCACAGATTGTATGCATACATCTCTGCAATCGTATGCATCGGAGTCGCCATGAGATCGGCGTCGCCATGAGCAACAACTCGATGCAGATCTCGACGCGCTGAGAAATCGTGGGTGAGCGTACTGGTCGACAGCTCCGTCTGGATCGCTTACCTGCGAGGGCCCGACTCGGGGCAGGCTCTGGACACCCTTCTCGAGGAGAATCTGGTCGTCACCAACGGTCTGATCCTGACGCCAGCACGCGATCCACAATGGCCTCCAACTGATGTCCCTGGACAGGCACTTCAGCCGCGTGGCACGCCATGTCCCACTCACACTCCTGCCCATGTATCCGCATGTCGCATGAATCCCTGTTCCGCAAGTCGGGCCCGACGGCGGCCGACATCGACGCCTTCCACAACGACGGCTGCATCGTCTACCCGGATGTGTTCACCGACGCAGCCAGGGAAGAGCTCACCGAGGAAATCCTGGAACTGGAAGCCGTGCAGGATCATCTGCGCGCCTGGGCGGCGGGCACCGAGGAGCACCGCTACTTCGTGCGCCCCTGGAACGATCGGGGACGATGCGGCGACGGGTTGATCGATGATCCCTTCGTCACCGCTCTGCTGCGGGCCACAATCGGCGACGATTACCACTTCTGTCACTCCGCCCTGGCCCTGGCGCCGCCGGGCACACAGGCGACGCCGTATCACCAGGATCACCATCACTGGAAACACGACAACCCGAGCAACCGTGCCGAGCGGGAGCGCTACTATCTCAACGGCTT
Organism: bacterium; assembly: GCA_027593305.1. Lineage (GTDB taxonomy): Bacteria > Latescibacterota > UBA2968 > UBA8231 > UBA8231 > UBA8231. The sequence continues at coordinate 6,753 of JAQCJA010000081.1, read as the reverse complement.
CCGCGCCGGTGATCACAATCTGACCGTGATCCCGGGCAGCCACCGGGTTGCACCGACGGCAGAGGCGACTGCCGAGCGGATGCTGGCGGGAGAGTACGACGTTGAGGCGGGGCGTCGGCTCGAGGAGAGGCGCCTCGAACTGCCGCCGGGCAGCATGGTCTATATCAATGCGCGCATCTTCCATGCTGTGGAGGCGAAGCCGGCGGCTTCACCCCAGGCATACCGGCTGTTCAACATTGACATCTTCAAGCAGGCTGGTCCGCCGCACCGCTATACCCAGGAGATCCCGCAGTCGTGGATGCAGGGGGCTGGCCCGGAGCGGCGCAAGCTGTTCGAGCGCAAGGCGGACTCGGAAGGCTGCTGGGCCTAGGCGCAGTTGTCAGCCGTAGCGGCCTTCGATGTAGTCCGCCGTCTCCTTGTGGACGGGTGTCACGAACATCTCGTCCGTTGGTGTGTGTTCGATCACTTTGCCGAGCAACATGAAGATGCACTCTTCACTCGCCCGTCGGGCCTGCGCCATGTTGTGCGTGACGATGAGGATCGTGTACTGACCCCGCAGTTGCCAGATCAATTCCTCCACGGCCTCGGTGCCCGTCGGATCCAGAGCTGAGCAGGGCTCATCCATCAGCAGTACCGCTGGCTTGACCGGCAGCAGCCGCGCAATGCAGAGCTTCTGCTGTTCCTCCAGAGACAGTCCGGTCGCCCGGGAATCGAGGCGATCCTTCACCTTGTCCCATAGCAGGACCTGGCGCAAAGCCCCCTCGAGGATCTCTTCCTGGGCCGACTTCGAGCCACGTTCAGCGCTGTGCAGGCGGTGGCCGAACAAGACGTTGTCGCGAATCGACAGGGGCAGCGGATTGGGGCGCTGGAAGACCATGCCGATCTGCTTGCGGACCTGGATCAGTTCGACGGCGGGGTCATAGATGTTCTGCCCCAGGACCTCGATCGAGCCCTTGATGCGCACGTAGCCGAGGCGTTCGTTGATGCGGTTGACACTGCGCAGCAGCGTGGACTTGCCGCACCCGGAGGGACCGATCAGCGATGTGATGATGCCCTGCTTGATGTCGAGGTCGACATCGAAGAGCGCCTGGAAGTCACCATACCACAGACTCAGTTTGTTGGTCTGGATCGCGAGTTCCGGCATGGTCAGCCGAACTTCCCTTCCACGTAATCACGGGTCCGCCGGTCCTGAACGGCGCCGGTAAACAGGTCTTCCGTCACGCCGATCTCGACACACTCGCCCTGCAGGAAGAAGGCCGTACGATCCGCCAGGCGCCGGGCCTGCTGTACCAGGTTGGTGACCAGGATGATGGTGATCTCCTTGCGCAGCTCCTTGAGCACGTCTTCGATACGCATGGTGGTGACAGGGTCCACGGCGATGGAGAACTCATCGAGCATCAGCAGATCCGGATCCTGCGACAGGGCGCGAGCGATGGTCAGACGTTGCTGCTGGCCGCCGGAGAGCATGCTGCCCAGTGCATCGAGGCGGTCCTTCACCTCGTCCCACAGGGCGGCCCGCGTCAGGCAACGCTCAACGATCACGTCGAGGTCGGCCTGGCTCTGGCCACCGTGCAGGCGCGGCGAGAGGGCGACGTTGTCATAGACACTCAAGGGCAGACCCACGGGCAGCGGAAAGACGACACCGATACGACTGCGCAGGGCATAGACATTGCGCCACTGGCGCACATCGCGGCCGTCAAAGAGAATCGCACCCTCCACGTGCATGTTCGGATTGAAGACATCCATGCGATTGATGGTCTTGAGGAAGGATGTCTTGCCCGAATTCGCCGGACCGATGACACCGAAGATCTCATGCTCGTGGATCTGCAGACTGACATCGCGCAGGGCAGACTCGTGGCCATAGCGAATCGACAGCCCCTGCACAGCGAGCTTGACCTTCGCCTCCTGCGCCACCGGCGTCGGCATGGTCACCACTTCTTCCTGCTTCGCAGGTACATGCGGAAGGCGATGGAGAGACTGTTCATCGTCAGCACCATGGCGATCAGCACCAGCGCCACACCATAGGGCAGTTGCTCCGGCACGCCGGGCACCTGTGTGGAGACGACGAACAGGTGCAGGGACATGGCCATCGTCTGATCAAAGACACTCTGGGGCAGGAAGGGCGTAAAGAACACGGCGCCCGTAAACATGATCGGTGCCGTCTCACCCGTGGTCCGCGAGACCTCGAGAATGACGCCCGTCAGAATGCCACTGACTGCATTGGGCAGCACGACGCGGCGGATCGTCTGCCAGCGCGTGGCGCCCATATTCCAGCAGGCTTCGCGAAATGCCAGCGGCACCGCCTGCAACGACTCGCGGGTGGCGACGATGACGACGGGCAGGGCCATCACGGCCAGGGTCAGACTCGCCGCCAGGATGCTGGTGCCGAAGTTGAAAAACAGGACGAAGGCGCCGACACCGAACAGGGCGTGGACGATCGATGGCACACCGGCGAGGTTGATGATGGCCAGATTGATCGCCCGCGTGAGCCAGTTTTCCGGCGCGTATTCACTCAGGTAGATCGCCGCCGCCACACCGAGGGGCACGGAGATGATGAGGGCCACAGCGACGAGCCAGATGGTACCGATCAGGGCGGGGAAGATACCCCCTGCCGTCATGCCATCGGTGGGGCTGGTAAAGAGGAAGTCGTAGGAGATCACCGCCCCGCCCTCTTGGATGAGGGTGAACAGGATGATGATCACGGGCAGGATGAGCAGGCCCGTCATCAGACCAAAAAGCAAGCGGAAGAGGGTCTGGATGCGGGCGTTGCGTGCGTTCAGGGCCGTGGCTTCGAACATGACCGTCAGCCCTCGCGCACGCCACGCACGATCAAGTCGGCGCTCAGATTGATGATGAAGGTGATGATGAAGAGGAAGATGCCGATGGCGAACAGCGCCTGATAGTGTTCGGAGCCCACCGCCGTTTCGCCCAGCTCGGCGGCGATGGTTGCTGTCAGAGCCCGCACGGAATCGAACAGGGATCCGGGAATATTCACCGAGTGGCCCGTGGCCATCAGCACGGCCATGGTCTCACCAAAGCCGCGGCCCACGCCCAGCAGCACCGCACCGAGCAGGCCGTTCCTGGCGGCAGGCAGCACGACGCGGACGATGACCTGCCAGCGGGTGGCTCCCATTGCCTCGGCTGCTTCGCGATAGCGATCAGGTACTGCCTTCAGGGCATCTTCGGCGATGGAGGTCATGATGGGCGCCGCCATCAGCCCCAGAATGATGCCGGCATTGAGCACATTGAGTCCCACGGGCACGTCGAAGGTTTCGATGATCAGGGGATTCATGATGCTCAGGCCGATGAAACCCCAGACAACGGAGGGGATGGCGGCGAGCAACTCGACCAGGACCTTGAGAACTTCGCGCGTTTTACCGGAGGCGAACTCGGCGACGAAGATGGCCCCCCCCAGCGAGAACGGGATGGCGACAGCCATGGCCAGGCCGGTAACACTCGCCGTGCCGGCGATCAGGGCGAGGATGCCGAATTCGGGGTCCTCTTCATCGCTCGGGAACCAGTACTGGGTGGTGAAGATCTCGACCCAGTCCATCTGCAGGATGAAGGCGTAGCCTTCCTTGGTAATGAAGGTGAAGATGCCGATGATGAAGATGACGGCTGAGATGCCGCAGATGAACACGAGCACCTGTACCGCCTTGTCCACATACCAGTCCAGATTGCGCCGATCAAAATCATCGGCAGCGACGACGGCCCGGCCCGACGACAGCTCGGTGTTGCTCACCTCAGGATTTCTCCTCGCCGTGCAGTGTCACCATCAGATCCCGCAGTTGCGGTGCCAGGGTCCGGAACAGTGTCTCCAGACGCGCCGACGTTTCCTCACTTGTGCCGGGCACAGGGCCAGATGATGGTGGTGCGCCCACATCCCACCGCAGCGCGATGGTGGAGTATGGGACCTTGTCGATGTAGTCCCGCACTGAGCCCTGGAGGCTGACGATGGCGTGGTAGCCACTGAGGTTGAGCGTCGGATCCAGCGCCTGCGGTGCTGCCGTAGCCAGTTCCACGCCGCGCTCGGACAGAAAGGCTTGCAGCCCTTCCTGGAAGGCCGCCGCAGCCTGTCGGCCTGCAGAGGAGTACTGGCCGCTTTGCGGATGATTCCGTTGCGCCAGCGCCTGCGCCATGGGGCCCAGGACCGAGTTGTCCGCATCAAGGAAGAGGACGCGATAGGACTTGGCTGCCTTCGTCTGACCGGTCACGGCAAAGATCGTTTCCTCGCAGATGTTCTTCGCCTGGTCGGCGACGCGATCCAGGCAATTGAGGACGACGACGTGGCCCAGCAGCTCGCGAACGGAGGCCGCTTGCCCCCCTTCCACCAGCACGCTGAAACCGGCACTGATCAGTGAGGCCACCTCATTTGCCATGGCGATCCCTTCGCGGGCGGCTGCCGCGTCGCCCTTCGTGAAGGAGCCAACCGCCTGGTGGAGGATCCTCTGCGCCTCGCGGGAGACCTGTTCCAGTTGCTCGCGGATGGCACCCGATGGCGGGTGCTCGAACTGCACGGACTCCCGACTGATGGTCTTGGCGTAGTCACCGATGCGCTCCAACTCGATGTTGCTGTGCATCACGGCGGAGACGAATCTGAGGTGGCCCGCCGTGGGCAGGTGCACGGCGATGAATCCGTGGCAGGTCCTGTCGAGTTCCCGGCTGGCACGATTGATCGGATGATCGTCGAGGCAGACGCCGTACGAGCGTTCGTGGTCGCCGGCAAGCATGGCCTGCGTCGCCGTGCTGAGAGCCGTCTGTACTGCCTCTGCCAGGCTTGTAAGCTTGTCGCGGATGCGCCCCAGATCTCTTTCCAGGCGTGCTTCGTATTGGCTCATACCGACCTTCTTCCATTGGCAGCGGCGAAACAATCACTCACAGGTGACATCATGGGCCGGGGCATATCCCTTGTTGGCGATGATGCATTGCCCCTCGTCGGTCAGAATCCAGTCAAGGTAGCTCTTCACGTCACCCTTCGGTGCACCATTCGTATACATGAACAGGGGGCGGGCGATGGGATAGGTCCGGTCAGATGCCGTTGCCACCGTGGGGCTGACACACGGCTTGCCCACTTGGCTGGAGATGCAGGCCATCTTCACGTGATCGGTGGCGTAGGCCAGGCCACTGTAGCCGATGGCGCAGGGCGTCTTCTCCACGAGATCTACGACATCCTTCGAGCCATGCATGTCCAGCGTGCCCTGGCGATACTTGCCGCCCTTACCCAGGACCGCCTCCTGGAAGTACGCATAGGTCCCGGAGTTGTTCTGACGACTGACGACGATGATGGTGTTGTCCTTGCAGCCAGGCACTTTCACGCCCAGGTCGGACCAGTTGTCGAATTCCTGGCCCCGGGCATAGATGCTGGACAGCTGCTCGATGCTCAACGTGCTGACGGGGTTGTCGGGATGGAGGAAGACGGCGAGGGCATCGTAGCCGACGATATGCTCCACGGGGTCCTGTCCATGCTCCTTTGCCAGGTCGATTTCCGACTGCTTCATGCGGCGGCTGGAATTGGCGATGTCAACGGTGCCGTTGATCATGGCAGCGATGCCGGTACCCGACCCGCCGCCGGACACGGCGATGGCCACTTCTGGTGCCTTCTTGGCGTAAGCTTCGGCCCATGCCTGGGCGACATTGACGAGCGTATCGGAGCCCTTGTTCTGGATGGCAATTCGCGCATGGGCCCCCAGCGCAAGAAGCCCGGTGCTCAGCATGATGGTCGCGATGATCCTGCGCCTGCGGTTCATGGTGGTCCCTTTTCGTGGTGGGTGCATTTTCTGCAACCAAATCAACGCTGCGACGCGCATGGGCGCCATTGCCGGCTCTGGATCCGGTCAGGAGTTCACGGTGCATCCGGGAGACCTCGCATGGTAAACCGCCCCGCGAAATACGTAGCCAGGGGCGTTCCGAGCAGCAGTCGGGTCAGCCATTGTTTGACCACCGAAGAGCGCCCTTCCCGCCCCATCCACATGTTGAGCTCGGCTCGGCGACGCACGATTCGATAGGCTCGCGAGCGCCGCTCCGCATAACGTCGGGCAACCGATTCGATCGATGCCTGGCCGGCCAGGAATGCGACCAGTTCCGGCACAAGATCCCACACATCCATCCAGCCGAGATTCATGCCCTGGCCACCGATCGGCGATACCACGTGGCCCGCGTCTCCGGCGAGCAACACTCTGCCGCGGGCGAAGGGCTGCGCCACAAATGCGTAGGTCCGAAAAGGGCTGAACATGGATGCGGTGCTTGCGTCGACGACGTGCCCGGTGCGCCGCCGGATGATTTCGGCAAGCTCTGCGGCGTCACACATCTGGCGGCCCGTGGCCTCCCGGGCGACCCAGCGGCGGATCATGCCCGGAAGAGGGAAGGACTCGACCAATCCCTCGCGACCCAGAAAAACGCAGGCAGCGGTCCCGAGACCGCTGGTATCGTCAAAGTCCCCCATCACATATCGATCCGGATACTCGCCGCCGAGAAACTGGAAACCGGCGGATTTGCGCACCTGACTTCCCATGCCGTCACAGCCGACGACCAGGCGGGAGCGAAGCACCCGGCCATTGTGCAACGTCGTGCACACGGCGTCCGGATCCTCATCAACGGCGACGACCGCTGCATCCGCTGTGAAGGACTCCGGTGCAAGTTCATAGAGGCGCTGCCGCAACAGAGCTTCGGTCCGGTGTTGAGGAATCGCGACAATGAACCGATACGGCCCGGGCCCCGTGGCCAGGGAGAGCCGCCCGATCTCGGTCGTACCGG
>JAQCJA010000080.1 GCA_027593305.1 bacterium | reverse complement strand
CGAACATGTGCGCAATGGTGCGGGCGAATTGATTCAACTTCGCCAGTACGTGGGCCTGGTGGATGCCGCCGGTGCGCCGACAGCTGCCTGGTCTGCAGCGCGGGCACTCAATCAACGCCTGCGCCGGGTGAGCGAGGCCCTGGCAGACCGCGCCTTCCGAGGTGGCTACGAGGCGCGGCATGCGCCCGCCGATGAACCCCTTGCGGCCCACGAGCAGGACCTCGATCTGGCGTACTATGGTGACCACCGCGGCACAAGCCACGTGCTGGTTGTCAATCGCCGCACGGACGAGGCGCGGGTGGTCCGACTGGAGACGCGAGACGGGATCGGTTTCATTGATGTCGAGACAGGCGCGACGCCTGTGCGTGATCCTGGTGTGTTGACCCTGTCGATGCCGGCAGGGGGGTTCCGCTTGCTGGAAATATCCCGCTAGAGGTCGATATGGAATCTGTCGCACGACAGTTGTCGTTCTCGGTCATGGCATTGTTGTCTCTGTGGGGTCTGGTCGCCTGCGCGCAGCCACCACCACCGCCAGCAGCCCCACCCGTCTTCCGTATCACGTTGTCCCGCGGGGGCGGGTTCACCGGTATGGCAACCGGGTACCATCTGCAATCGGATGGCACACTCACTGCCTGGCGTCGAGCCCTGGCACAGGAGGAGCAGGTCGACTGGACGCACAAGTATGCGCCGGACGAGGTGCGCCGCTGGGCGGAGCATCTGCAGGGCGCCGTCCACGGCTGGCGGAGCGGCGAGACCGGCAACATGACGACGCGCCTCGAATTCACTCGGGATGACTCGGTCCGGGCATGGACCTGGGCCGGCACCGGGGCCCCGGCACAGGCACCGAAGGCTGTTGGTGAGTGGTTGCAGGAGTTCGACCGTTTCACCCGAGAGGCAGCGGCCAGGTGAAGACACCGCCTGTCGTAATGTGGCTGATTGCAGGAGCGCTCTGCTGCTCTGCATCGACGCAGGCCGACAGCGGCTGGCAACGGAAGTCGTCCAGCCGCCGTCCCGGTACGTCGACACACACGCAAACGGATCTGATCCGGTTGGGCGCCGGGATGGCGCGTCACATGGCCGCACCACGCCCATCGGCGGCTGCCGCTCGCCGGGCGTCCGACGCGGCGCCCGATTCGTGGCGCCTGCACTGGGGCAGCGACCGCCGGACGCCGGCCTGGATCCAGACACAGCGGTCCGGCGCCGCCCCGATGCCGGCAGCCAAGTCCCTGGCGGTCGTCGCGCAGCGCGCCCCGTCGGCACTGGCTCTGGATGTGCTGCAGAGGCACACCGATATCTTCGGTCTGCAGCACCCCCGGGACGAGTTGCGTCACGCCGAAACCGTGCGGGGCGAGGATGGACGTTTGCGGGTGCGCTTCACCCGGCAGGTTGCGGGGGTGGAAGTCTGGGGTGAGGATCTGGTCGTCCACCTAGATGCGCAGGGCGAACTGTTCGCCTTCAATGGTGTCTACTCGGCGACGCCATCGACGGCTGTGCCTGCGGCCAGGATCGGTGCCCGGCAGGCGCTGCAACTGACGCAGGAGGATCTCAACCAGCGCCAGCAACCGCAGACTCTGTCAGCGACGCTCGGACAACTGCTCGACTACTCTGGTCCCACGGCAGAACTCCGGCTGCAATCCGAGGACGGCGGCGAGCTGATACCCGTATGGCGGGTGGAAATCCGCCCCAACCTGCGCGATTTCTGGATCTACACGGTGGATGCACGCACCGGTGAGATCACGGAGCGCTACAATGCGACGCCGTGGGACAATGCGGCGCTGGCGCCGGCGGTGGATCTGCTGGGGGTGACGCGGCAGCTCAATGTCTTTTCCGTCGCCGATTCCTTTGTGCTGATCGATGGCTCGCGGCCGATGTTTGCCGCCAATCAACCGGACCTGCTGGACAATCCCCTGGGCGCCCTCGTCACACTCACCGCAGGCAACCAGGATCTGACAAGTTCAACGCAGATCGATCTCGTCATCAGCCCCGACAATATCTGGAGCGATCCGGTCGCCGTGTCGGCGCACACGAACATGGGCTCCGTATTCGACTATTTCCTGCAGGTTCACGGGCGTATGTCGATTGACGGCGTTGGTGGCTCCATGTTCTCCATCGTCCACGTCACCGACGAGGGCGCAGCCATGGACAACGCCTTCTGGAGCGGCACGTTCATCGCCTATGGCGATGGCAGGGATGCTTTCAACCCGTTGCCGGGCGGGCTCGATGTGGCAGCCCACGAGATGTCCCACGGCGTCATCCAACACACGGTCAATCTTGAGTATCGCAATCAGTCCGGCGCCCTCAACGAGTCCTTCGCCGACGTCTTTGCTGTCATGGTCGATCGGGACGATTGGCTGCTCGGCGAGGACGTCGTCAAGTCGACGCGTTTCTTTGCATCCGGCGCGCTGCGCAATATGGCCGATCCGCACAATGGCACGACGCCCGGCGGCACCGGCTGGCAACCGGCCCATATGGACGAGTTCCGTGAACTGCCTCTGGAGACCGACAACGGTGGAGTACACATCAACAGCGGCATTCCGAACCGCGCGTGCTTTCTGCTGGCGGACATCATCGGTCGGCAGAAGACAGAGAAGATCTACTATCACGTCCTCGAGGCGCGCCTGATCAATCAGCGGAGCAATTTTGTCGACATGCGCAACGCCGCGATCCAGTCGGCGACAGAACTCTACGGCGCCGACGAGGTCGCTGCGGTGGAGCAGGCCTTCGACGCTGTCGGCATCATCGGCGACGAAGGCTACCAGGCGCCGGCACGACGCGAACGGATCCCGGGGGAGGAGCTGCTGCTGGTGGTCAGCGCCAACACCGGGGACCGTGGCCTCTATCTGGTGCAGCCGGATCTGCAATCAACAGATGACATCGTGCTGCTGACGTCGACGCCGGTTTTTGATCAGACCGGCAATTCGGTGACGGTATCGGCCGATGGTTCCTACGTGCTGTTCATCGATGCCGCCAACAATCTGCGCGTCATCAACATCGACGGCACGGAGGAAACCGTACTGAGCGATACGCGCGACTGGGCGAGCATCTCTCTGTCACCCGATGGCAGTCAACTGGCGGCAACAACCATCTTCCAGGACGGCACCATTGTCCTCCTCGACTTCGAGGATCCGGCGCGCAGTCGGAGCATTCCTCTGACACGGCCAACGACGCAGGAAGGTGTGTCGACGAGTGTTGTGCTCTTTGCCGATGCTCTCGACTGGGATCCAGCAGGCGAATTTCTGTTGTACGACGCCTTCAATTCCATTCCCAGAATGTCGGGAGACTCGTTGTCGTTCTGGGATGTGAATCTGCTGGAGCCGGACAAGGGATTCATCGTGCCACTGTTGCCGCCGCAGGCCGAAGGTGTGCAGCTGGGAAATCCGACGGTCGCCCGGACGTCCGGTCGCCTTGTCGTCTTTGATCGGTTCGACAGCCGCGTCGACAGCAATGAAGTGTGGGTCTACGATCTGGTGACGGGTGATGCCGGCGCCATCGTCCGCACGGGGTCCGCCATCGGCTTCCCGACGTTTTCTCCGGATGATTCCGAGCTGGCCTACGAGAGCCGGGACCGGTCCGGTCGCACCGGCGTGAGCCGCATCCAGCTGAGTGAAGACCGGCTGCATGCGGTCGGCGAGGGACAGCCGTTCCTGCTGGGCGCGCAGATCCCGAACTGGTTCGTGATCGCCGAGGAAAATCCGAAGACGTCGATCGAAGATGCGGCCGCAGCGGCGCCGGCGACCTTCGAACTGCTGGGGAGTTTCCCGAATCCTTTCAACCCGGCAACAACGATCCGTTTTCAACTGGCCACAGCGGTGGTGACCGACCTGGCTGTCTTCGATGTGCGGGGTGCTCTCGTCGCCCATCTCGTGCAGGGCGAACTCGCCGCCGGTCCACACACCGTGGTCTGGAACGGGCTCGACAACAAGGGCCGTCCCGCGGCCAGTGGTGTCTACGTGGCACGCCTGCGGGTGCGTGAAGCAGACCGGTGGACGCAGAATCTGACACTACGAATGACACTGATCCGTTAGGAAGGACATGGCAGTGACAGAAGGACAGCAGGTTGCAGGTTCCGCGGGGGTCGTTGTCGCCGAATCCGCACGGGTCGCACGGGCGGGGGGGCGCATTCTCGAACAGGGCGGCAATGCCTTCGATGCAGCGGCGGCGGCTTGTCTGGCGTGCAGCATGGTGCATCCGGACAAGTGCGGTGTTGGCGGGTACCTGCTGACGGGTGTTGCCATCGACGGCGCCTCCGGCAGAGCCTGGTCGATCGACGCAAACTCGCGGGCCCCGGCGGCTGCACACGCCACCATGTACCGTGTCGGGCCGCTGCCTGCGGATGGACCGAAGGGGCTGAATGCGACCGAGTACGACTGCAGTGTGCGGGATGATGCCAATGTGTACGGTGCGCTCGCCGTGGGTGTACCGGGGCAGATGGCGGGAATCGGCACACTGCATGAGCGCTGGGGTCGTCTGGCCTGGCCCCGGATCGTGCAGCCCTCTCTCGATCTGCTGGCCGACGGCATCCTCATCGGTCCGGGGCTGGCGCAATCCATCAGCAATCTCGAAGACGTGATCCGTCGCTATCCGGCGACGTCGGCACACCTGCTGCCGGATGATGTTGTACCGACAGAGGGTGCGGTGTGGCATCGGCCGCATATGGAGCGAACCCTGGAGCGACTGGCGCAGGCAGGCTGGCGGGACTTTTACGACGGCGAAATTGCCGGTGCCATCGTCGATTCGCTGAGCGCCGCCGGTGGCATCCTGACGCGGCAGGACATGGCCACGTTTCAGCCCCGCATCAGCGAGCCGTACGCAGGACGTTATCGTGAGGCAGAAATTCTCGGCGCGATTCTGCCCAACGGACCGATCTCGGTCCTGCAGGCGCTCAACATGCTCGACTGTTTCGACAAGGTTGATGTCGACGATGTCATCTGGTGGCATCGCATGACGGAGGTCCTCAAGCTGGTCTGGCGTGATCGGCTGACATATCTGGCCGATCCTGACTACGCCGACGTACCCATCGAACGTCTGCTGAATCGCGATTACGCCCGGGGTCTGGTGGAGGATCTGCTCCGTTTTCCACAGTCCGTCGACCAGCGCCCCTTTGCTGCCGGAGGTGGTGTGCCGGAAACGAGCCATGTGTCCACCGCTGACAGCGATGGCAATGTCGTTTCGGCGACGATCACCCAGGGGGGTGGTTTTGGTTCGGTCTTCACCGTGCCTGGCTGGGGCATCATCCTCGGCCACGGCATGTGCCGCATGGATCCGCGCCCGGGGCGGGCCAACTCGGTCGCCGGTGGCAAGCGACCGCTGAACAACGTCATGACCATGGTAATCCGCGACGGCGAGCGCGACATCGCCCTGGGTATGCCCGGCGGGCGTCGAATCATCAGCGTCGCGCCGCAACTTGTTTCACGCCTGATCGACGCCGGCGCCACATGTGCAGAGGCGGCCCTGGCGCCACGTATGCACGTCATGGGCGCCGAGCCTGTCGAACTCGACACAGCCGCCCCGGACGAACTGGCGGCCGCACTGGAGGGGATGGGACACAACGTCATCCGACGCCCGCGTGCCGGCGGCCATGCGGCGGGGGCCGAGTTCATACGAGGGACAGGTACCGTCTGCGGTGGCGGCGGTGGTGTGGCGGTGGCGGTGTGAGCCCGACACCGGAGCACCGCACGGTCATCGTTGTCGGTGGCGGGCCGGCGGGTCTGCCCATGGCCGCCGTCCTTGGCGGCTGGCATCCGTACTATCGCGACAGTGCCATGTTGCGGCAGCGCTATCCGCAACTGGCGCAGATGCTGGCGCAACACGAGGGCAGTCTGTTGACACTGGACTTCACCGATCTGTTGCGTGCGGGCATTCCACCGGCGGACATGTTTCGCCTGCTGCACCATCCGCGGCAGATGTTTCAGGGCCTCGAGCAGATCGCCCTCGAGTTCCGTCGCAATGCGGCCATCGATTGTCTGCTGCTGACGCAGGAGGAAGTCGGCGGCCTGTGGAACAACGTGCCGGAAAAACTGCTGACCCTGTCCCCCGGGCAGTGGATGGAGTTCGCCTTCCATCCGCTGGCGCAGTACGCCCGGGAAACGGGGCAGACCTTTGATGTCAACGAACTGCTGATCAAGCAGCGGATCGTCGACTACTACCACCAGATCCCGAGGCGTTTCGAGGTGGAGCAGAATGTGCACACGTGGGAGCGGGTGACACGTGTCGAGCCGCATCCCGAGGGCTTTCTGGTCACGGCTGCCGATGTTTCCGCCTGGCGCGACAAGGATCCCGTCGCCCTGCGTCGGCCGGCATTTCCGCAGCCAGCGGATGTCGTGGAGCAGAGCCACCCGACGCGTCAGTACACCTGCCGGTACCTCGTTTACGCCGTCGGCCAGCGGGGGGAACTGCGGTCGCTGGGTGTGCCCGGCGAGAACCTGCCCTTCGTCACACAATACTATGAGAAGCCGGCGCATTTCCCCGGTGAACGCGTGCTCGTTGTCGGCGGCGGCCGCTCAGCGGACTGGGCGGCCACCGAACTCTACGATGCCGGCAAGCAGGTGCACTACGTCATGCGCCAGAGTTCGGCGCGCCACTGGGAGTTGATCAGCGAAAGTCGCGACGGCCTGCCGTACTACAGACGTATCGCCGAGATCCTCGAAGACCCCGAGGCGCAGCGTATGCAGGCACGGTACGGCACGACGATCACGAAAATCGCAGCATCCCCCGGCGGGCAGGGGGGACGGGTGACGCTGGCAACGGCTGAGCAGACAGACACGGTCGAGGTGGATCATGTGCTGAAGGAAATCGGCGGCTGGGCGGACTACTCGCTGCTACAGGGCTTCGCGCAGCCCCTGCAACTGGTGGAAAAGCGCGACAGTTACCGCTTCCAGGTGAACCAGGCAAAGGTGCACCCGCACAGCTACGAGTCGGTGGACATTCCGAATCTGTATCCCGGCGGCTATCTGGCGGAGGGGCTGGGGCTGGTCGTCATCGCCATGCACGGCACGACCTATGCCATTGCTGCTGACATCCAGCGCAAGGAAGCCGGCCGTCGCTAACTGGCGACGCGAAAGCCGTAATCGGTGAGTTGTCGGTCCGGCAGGATCGCCGATCGATGCGCACAACGTGTCACCTTGATGGCATGGCGCCACGAGCCGCCCCGTGAGGCGCGCCGCGGGCCCGCTTCGGCGCCGGGCGGATTCGCCGCCGGTGACTCGTTGTAGTAGTGCGGGTCATACCAGTCGGCGCACCACTCGTGCACCAGATCCGCCATGTTGTGCAAGCCGAAGTCGTTGGCCTGATCCTGCGCCACAAGGTCCGGGCGTTCCGCATCGTCGCCGCCGTAGTGCACGTCCATCCACGTCGGCAACTCATCCCCCCAGGGAAAGTTCTGCTGCACCCGGCCGCCACGAGCCGCCTTCTCGCGCTCGGCTTCGGTGGGCAGGCGGAAAGCGGCGTGCAGCTGCGTCGATAACCAGTCACAGTAGGTGACGGCATCGAACCAGCTGACGGCTACGGCCGGTTGTTGCGGGTCCGCGAAACGCGGGTCCTCCCAGAAGCGCGGCGGCCGATGCCCCGAAGCCTGGAGAAACCGGGCGTAGTCGCCACGTGCAACCGGTGTGACAGCGATGCGGAATTCGTCGAGCCACACATCGTGCGCCGGTGCTTCATTGGGGCGACCGCCATTGTCACCCATGCGGAAGGAGCCACCGGGAATCGTTACGAGACGGGGCTCAGCAGGGCTCGTCAGCAGAGCCGCTCACGCATGGGGCAGGAAGCACACTTTCAGCGCCTGTTGCGTGCGCAGCAACTCGACTCCTGCGGCGTAGTCACGCAGGGGCAGTTCGTGTGTGACGACGCAACTGAGATCGAGACGACCATCCTCGATCAGGGCCAGCGCCCGTTCGGCGGCATCACGGTTGTGGGAGCCGTAGCCGAGAATGTCGACACCGCTGCGCCACTGCTGCCAGCCATAGGCGACGTCGTCGCGCAGCACGCCGAAGAGTGCCACCGCACCCCGTGTGTGGCCCATGAGGAATTCGACGGATGACTTGGCGCCGGCACAATCCACGGCAACATCGACGGGCCCGCCGGCGGCGTCGGCAAAGGCACCATCCTTCGGTTCGACGGCGGCATCGACGCCCAGTGCCAGAGCGCGCTCACGGCGGTCTGCCACCGGGTCGACGGCGATCACAGTCTCAGCCCCCCAGGCGCGCGCCATCTGCACGGCGAGCAGGCCCGCCGGCCCCATGCCGCCCACGGCAATCCGCTTGCCCTGCAGCAGATCGAAGTTCTGCAGGCGGTCAAAGGTGACCTGCACACACATGGCCAACTCCAGCGAAGCGATCGACTGCGGTGCCAGGTCGGTACTGACCTCCAGCAGGCAGTCGGCAGCAAAGGGCACGTACTGCGCATAGCCGCCGAGGCGCACTTTGGCGCCACGGTCGCGCCAGGCGGCAACGCGGGCGCCAACGCCAAAATCGTGCACACCCGGGCCGACCTCGACGACGCTGCCGACGATTTCGTGCCCTGGCTGCCCCGGCGTCAGCGGGTACTCCACACGAGCGCCGGGGAACATGGGTTCACCGGACATCATGTGCAGGTCCCAGTGCGGACAGGTGGTGACGGCGTCCACCTTGAGCAGCACTTCTCCGGTGCCCGGTTGCGGCATGTCGACATCCTGCCACTCCGGCTGATTGGGACCGACGATCTGTAGCTGTTTCATCGCTGCTCCGGAATGTTGTCACCATCGGCGCGGGGGACGGGCTGCCAGTACCCAGACGGGTCGCTGCCGCGGCAGATGATCCCGGGGGCGTGATCGGGTTCGCGGCGGCGCACGTCCGGCGGATGGTAGCGCAGAGTCAGGCCGCAGCGTCGACGCTGGGAGCGATTGGGCTCGGAGCCGTGCAGCAACAGGTCGGTATGTAATGACACCTGACCGGCCTTCATGGTGACGGCAACGGGTGCGCCCCCCCAGTTCGCCGGATCGCGCACGGACTGGTTGAGGACGTTGTTGTCCTCGGCGGTGCTTCTGTCGAAGGGGATCTGACCGTGAACATGTGATCCCGGGATGAACATCATCGGCCCGTTGTCATCGTCCACATCGTCGATGGCGAGCCACACGGTGACCACCTTGCTGGGTGTCAGGGGCCAGTAGGAAGCATCCTGATGCCAGGCGACCTGTTTGGTATCACCGGGCATCTTGGCGAAGTAGTGGGTCATCGTACAGACCAGGTCGGGGCCCAGCAGGTCCTCAACGAAGTTGAGGATGCGGGGCTCCATCGCCAGATCCCAGATGCCACCGCAGAGATGATGCCAGCAATTGATCGAGTACTGGCTGTGTCCCTTTGCCGCGGACAGTTCCAGCAGACGCTCGAAGTATTTGCGATTGGCCTCGGCTTCCTCTGGCGTGAACACGTCGAGGGGGAACATGTACCCCCTGTTGTTGAACTGCGCCACCTGCGCCGATGACAGGTGACGGGGGCTCGTGGTCGTGGAGGGATAGAAGCGCAACTCTCGCTGCATGTCGGGCAGGGCATTGGTCTGGGTCATGGATTCTGGGTCATGGATTCTGGGTCATGGATTCTGGGTCGTCGATTTCGGGCTTCGTGGTTGGCGTCCGCGTTCCTGCCACCGCCGCTCGGGTCCTACGCTCGGGGTCCCGCGGACGGCTAGGGTAGGGCAGGAAATCGACCCGGGCAAGGCGGTCGTCTCCGCGTCAGTTCAGGGTGCGGCGCAGCTTGCGGTCGAGCAGGTGACGCTGGGTGGGGGACTCGGTCTGCTCTCTGGCCCTGAGGAACCAGGCGCGGGCGCGCTCGGGGTCGCCGGCAGCCAGATGCAGTTGACCCAGAGTTGCGCCCAGATAAGGGTAGTCGGCCAGGGCGTCGACATCGGTGATGGCATGAATGGCGCGCAGCCCCTGGTCAGGGCCGCGCAGCTCGGCGAGCACGATGGCGCGGTTGAGTTCGACCACCGGCGACGGACTGCGTGCCATGAGCATGTCGTAGTGCTGCAGGATGATGCGCCAGTCGGTCTGCTCGAAAGAGGGTGACAGGCAATGGTGCGCGGCGATGCCTGCCTCGAGATGGTAGGGCGTGGCGTCGTCGCCACAGGCCGATCGTTCCAGGGCGCGCAGACCCGCAGCGATCAGTCCCCGGTCCCAACGTCGGCGATCCTGATCGGCAAGCAGCACGACATCGCCGTCGGTATTCACGCGGGCGTCAAAGCGGGCAGCGTGCAACAGCATCAGCGCCAACAGGGCCCAACTGGCGGGTGTGGCGCACACGGGATGCTGCGTGAGCAACTGACACAATCGCACCGCTTCCTGGCACAGTTCCTTGCGGATCAACTGGTCCGGATGGGAGGAGTTGTAGCCCTCGTTGAACAGCAGATAGAGGACCTGATGCAGATCGTCCAGGCGTGGTCGGAGGGCCTCTCCCACCGGCACCTCAACATCACCGCGATCACGCAGCCTCTTCCTGGCACGGGTCAGACGTCTGCGCACGGCTTCGTCGACGGACAGGAAGGCGGCGGAGATCTCGTGCGGGCTGAAGCCACACAATGTGTTCAGTGTCAGTGCGACGCGCGAACGTGATGGCAAATCGGGATCGCAACAGGCAAACATCATGCGCAACTGGGCGTCGGGGATCTCTCCTTCGAGAGCGAACTCATCGAAGGCGGAGACCACGTCATCGCCCCAGAGGGCGGCAACGTCCGGCGCCAGACGCGCGGCGTTGCCTTCACGCCGCAGCGCATCCAGGCCCCGATTGCGGGCGACGCGGAACAGCCAGCCCGACGGGTTGTCCGGTACGCCCCCGAGGCTCCAGGTCTCCAGTGCCTCTACCAGCGACGTCTGCACCACATCCTCAGCCAGGTCGAGATTGCGTATGCCGAAGACGCGGGTCAGTGCCGCTACGAGACGGCCGGATTCGTGGCGAAAGAAACCCTCGACGAGTCGATGAATGTTCCCTGACTCAGTCACCGAGAGATCCCTGCGGCGACAGCGATTCCGCCGCAGGGGTGACTCCTACTCCGGGCAAGGGGAAACGTGGCCGTCGATCGGGGGGAGAGTGATATCCATCACCGGACGGACTTCGACGTAGCCACCCGTAGAGAGAATCGGGCACTGTTTGGCATGTTCCGTCGCTTCGTCCATGCTGGCAGCAGCGACCATGACATAACCGCCGACGAGTTCCTTCGATTCGGCGAACGGGCCGTCCTTGACGCTGCCATCGGGGCTGACGGTGCGTGCTTCTCTTTCGAGCGGTTCGCCGCCCTTGAAGACTCCCGCATCCCGGAGGCCCGTCGTCCAGCGGCTCCACTTCATCATGATCTGCTGCATCTCTTCGGCAGAGAGTCCGGCATCTTCCGGGCCGCCGCCATGGAACAACAGCAAGTAGTCGTTCATCTGCGCGTGTCTTTCGTTTTTCCAGCAGGGACACAACGTTGTGCGCTGTGGCCCTGCTGAATTACAGTGGAAGGTAGCTACGATCTGTTCGCCGATTGCCAGATTCCCAGGCGCGCCCCGGCGGGATCGTTGATGACCCCCATCCAACCCATGCCGGGGATCTCCGTCTTCGGCACAAGCACCTCAGCGCCCAGATCGGTCGCCTTCTTCAGGGCCGCTGCCACATCCTCCACCAGCACATACGCGATCCAGCTTGAGGTTCCATCGGGGCACTGGCTCTGGGTGATGCCCCCGTGTACGTCGTCGTCACTGTCGCTGGTCTTGAACATCGTATAGACCTGGTCACCCATGGGCATAGCCTGCATGCCCCAGCCAAAGAGCTTGCCGTAGAAATCCTTTGATCCGGCCGTGTTGGCGCTATGCAACTCCATGTGGCAGAAAGTGTTGCTCATCTCACTTCTCCTCTGATGCGGTGTGTGTGGCGGCTGTTCGCCCGCCCATGACCACAACAGAGACGACCGGGACAGGATGAAAGGGACACGAAATCCAGTTTTTTTCAGCCCGAGGTATCGACGTCCGTGACGACGGCCTGCGGGATCATGCTCTCGCGCAGGCGGCGGATGTGAGCACCGACACCCGTCGTCGTCGCCAGATCCCACAGCGAACTGCGCCGCTGACGCAGAGCCAGCACGGTCGTGATCCAGCCCTGGGTCCAACCGCTTTCCACGGCCCAGGCACCCCAGCCGGCATCGGCATCCGACCCCCAGGGTTCCCAGCGGCCAAAATCGAAAGCGCGAAACCAGGCACCGTCGAGTTCGGGTCGCCTGTCGGAACGGACCTGGCAGCGGCACAGGAAGCCGGCAAGTCGATCGGCGGCATCCTGGAACAGCGGCTCCCCCGTAGCGGCCGCTGCTTCGTGCAGGCCGAGGAAGGCGAAGTTGGTCGTGTACAACAGATCGGCGACGGGGTCCCCGTTGGCCTGTATCAGGGCTGCCTCATGTTTGCCGTAGTCCTCATTGGACACCGGTGGCGGATAGTTGCCTTGCGCCGGATCGCCGAGCTCCTCGCGGATGGCGCCGCAGCTGTCCTGCAAGGCGATGAGGCCCGCCGCCGTGTCGCGCAGCCAGCGCCGGTGTTCCGGTGTATCGCGCACGCGCACCAACCAGGCCAGTGGCAGCAGCATGCGGGCCCGCTCCTGCGCCAGGCCATTGGTCCAGCGCCAGCCGTCCGGACCGGCGGCAACGACACGGGCTATGGCAGCCAGAGCCCGCTGGTAGAACAACTCGTCCCCGGACAGCTCGTAGGCCCAGAGGAAGCAGGCCCACAGGTACGACTCGTAGTGGGGGTGCAGCAGCACCAGATCGGCGCGGAAGTGATGCTCCCAGCCCTGCTGCTCCAGCGCCTCCATATCGATGCGGCCCGGGCGGAAGCCGAAACGACTGGAGGTGCGCAGGTTGGCCAGTACGCACAGCGCCATGGCCTCGTCCCAGCGGTCATCGTGCAGAACACCGGCGGCGGCAGCAGTGGACAGCAGGATGCGCGCGTTGTCATCGCCATAGTTGGCCTTGAGCCAAGCGTCATTGGTCACACCCCAGGCGATGTGACCGTAGGCGGGGTGCTCCGGTGCGCCGCGGCCGCCCTGGCGGGCGGCGGACGTGGTGTAGACATAATCGAGCAGGTTCGACGCCGTGAGGGTGTCGCCGCCAAGGGCCAGACTCAGGGCCGACTCACAGACACAGTCACTGCGGCGGATGATCGA
>JAQCJA010000079.1 GCA_027593305.1 bacterium | reverse complement strand
GAGTTTCTTGCCGTACAGGGAGTAGACCAGTTCCCGGGAGAAGCTGGAGCGGCCGTTGACCATCTCGAGCCGGGTCGACAGCGACGGGCCAAAGGCATCGAAGGCTGACAGATCGAGTGTCGGTGAAGGCACATGGTTGAGATTCCCTGAAGATGTCAGGGTCAACGTCAACTGAATGGGTTCGGATTGTGATGCCCGTGCCCGGTCGACGCTGGCATGGAACTCCATTTCAGCCAAAGCCTGCCCGACAGAGCCGACGAGCAACAGGGCAATCATGGCCATCCGGCCTGCGCTCAACATTCGCATGCGCCTACCAGTCCTGCTTGTCATCGCCGCGGCGCTTGGCTCGGTAACGGCGTTGTTGCGATTGGGCGTCACGGTCGTTCAACGCATCGAGCAATTGTTCAGCTTCCTTCTCGTCCATCGGTGCCGATTCGTCGGTCTGTGCCTGGTCCTCGTCTGCAGAATCGGCGTTCTCATCCTCGCCCTCATCCGGAGCATCGCTCTGCTGCTCTTCGGGCGTCTGCTCATCCTCAGACTCATCGTCGCCTGCCTGCGGTTCGGATTCGTCCTCCGCCTCGGCGGACTCCCCTTCCGAGGACTGATCCTGCTGTTGCTTGTCTCCCGAATCTTCGGATTCCTCCGTATCTTCGCCACCTTCCTGGGGCTGGGGCGGTGGCGTCTGCAGCAGGCGCAGGGCAAGCTCCAGGTTTGCCTTGGCATCGATGTCCTGCGGGGTGAGTTCCAGGGATTGCTTGTATGCTTCGACCGCTGCAGCGTAGTCCTTCAGCTGAAAGTGCGTATTGCCCTTGTTGTAGAAGCCGCGAGCTGCCAGATCGGCCTCTGGTGCTGCCGCCGCCCGTTCGAATTCCTGCAAGGCGTTCTCGTAGTCACCGAGTTGGTACAGGGCGTCCCCAACATTCAGATGCAGGGCACCGGATTCCGGTCGTTCGACGAGTGCATCCCGGTAGGCCCGCAAGGCCTCGTCGTAACGGCCTGCATCATAGTGGGCCTGCGCCTCGGCACTGCGCGAGGCCACCGGATCACCGACGGTTGCGGCCCTGGCGGGCAGTACGGCAAGCGAGCAGACCAACAAGGCGGCGAGTCTCATGCGAACCGCCCCTGCCACTCGCGCCGGGGGCGGGCCCGTTCGGACAGGATCGCCTCGGCAAGAAAGCACAGCAGCGCTGCCAGCAGCGGCAACTGGAAGCGTTCTTCGTAGCGCGTGTAGCGCTCGGCGCCCAGTTCCTTCTCCTCCAGACCGGCGATGCGATCGACGAGATCCGTCAACTCTCCCCCGGCGAGACTGCTGCGCCAGTAGGCACCCTCGCCGGCGGCAGCGACGCCCCGCAGGGCTGCTTCATCGAGCCGGGTCTTGACATAATTACCGTCGCGGTCCTTGTGGTACTCCAGACGTGTGCCGTCGTCGGCTCGCAGCGGGATCAGGTCTCCGTCGGGTGTTCCCATGCCTATGCAGTAGACGCGGGCGCCCTGAGCAGCCAATTCTGCCGCAGCTCCGCTGGCATCCCCTGTGTGTGCCTCCCCGTCGCTGAAAACGACGACCACCTTGTGCTGCTGTTCATCTTCCTTGAACGACTTGCCAGCCGTCTCCAGCGCCCGCTGAAGGGACGTGCCTTGTGAGGGAATATCTCCCCCGCTGAGACCTGACAACAGCATACGCATGGCACTGTGATCGAGCGTCAGCGGACACTGGACAAAAGCATTGGCAGCAAAAACCACCAACCCCGCTCGGTCACCCTCGAGTTGGTCAAGCAATTGACCAATGATATGGCGCGCCCGCAGCAGGCGGCTCGGGCGCACGTCCTCGGCAAGCATGCTGCGTGACAGGTCGAGGACCACCATGACGTCCACCCCACGACGCTCGGCCATTTCCAGTCGTACACCAAACTGTGGCCCTGTCAGGGCGATCACGAGCAGCAACATGCCGACGATGGTGAGCAGCGACTTCAGTTGCTGGCGACCGCGGCGAACGGTTCGTGTCAGACGGACGGAAACCTCAGGACCAGCAAAAAGGCCCAGATCTCGCTGCCGCTGGCGCGTCGCCCAAAGGGTGAACAGGGCCAGAAGAGGCAGCAGCAACAGCAGCCAGGCGCTATCCGGGGAAGCGAATCGCATCGGTCAGTCCATCACGGCAGGGAGCGCAGGCGCGTCTGGCGCAGAGCGAATTCGCCGAGCAGCAGCAGCAGTCCGGGCCACAGGAAACTGGCATATCGCTCGGAGTATTCCAGGTGGATGCGGCTGGTGACTTCTGAGGTTTCCAGACGCCCGATCTCGTCGTAGATCTCGGCAAGTTTCTCGCCGCTCGTGGCATGGTAGTACTGGCCACCGGTGGCTGCAGCAATCTGTTGCAGGGCCGGCTCGTCAAAGTCGACACCGCCCTGTCGGCGCAAACCGTGCGCTTCGGCGCCAACGCCAATCGTGTAGACGCGCACACCGACGGCGGCGGCAACATCCGCGGCCGTTGCAGGATCGATCTCGCCGGCATTGTTGACACCATCCGTCAACAGAATGGCGACCCGACTGCCACCACCTGCGCTCCCACCACGGCCCGAGGTCTCGCGGAGGCGGTTGATGGCATTGATCATCGCCATGCCAATGGCGGTCCCGTCCCATGACTCTTCGGCAATGCGGATCTCACTGAGGAACTGCAGCAGCACGTCATAGTCGAGTGTGAGGGGGCACTGGGTGAAGCTCTCCCCCGCAAAGACAACCATGCCGATCCGGTCGCTCTGCCGATTCTCGATGAATCGGGCGACGACGGCGCGCGCCACCTCGAGGCGATTGGCGGATCCGAGATCCCGGGCCTGCATGCTGCTGGAGACATCAAGGACCAGCATGATGTCGACACCCTCGGCCGAGACATCAACGATCGATGCGCCGCTTTGCGGGCGCGCCATGGCGATCACCAGACAGCCAAGGCCGACGATGCGTACGGCGAACAGCAAGGGACGCACCCGCGCCCAGAAGCCCACGGGCAACGGCAGCGACCCGAGATAGGAGAACCGAATGCTGCCATACAGGCGGTGGCCATGCGCTATATGACGCCACACCAGCCATGGAAGGATCAGGAGCCCGACAAGCCACAGGGGTTCGGCGAAGCGCAGGGCGTCCACTATGCGGCCGCCTCAGCAGGAGGGATCGCAGCGGTGGTCACAGCAGCCTGTGCCTCCACCTGACGCTTGATCAACGTGGCCTCCACCTCACGGACGATGTCTGCCCCATCAACAGGGGCCCGACGGGCGGCCTCTTCCACGGGTTCGGCACGGGCGAATTTCACCAGGTCCGCCGCCTCGAGGAACTCTATGATCCTGCGCGCCAACTCGGTGTCAACATTGTCGGTGGCGAGAAGATCGGCAGCGATCTCCGCCGTCGTTCGTTCCAGAGCATCAATCCGGGTACGGTCCTCCAGAAAACGTCGCATGACGTCGGCCAGACGGGTGTAGTAGAGCTTGGTGGCTCCCCGTTCCAACAGACCCATGTCAGCGATGCGGGCGAACTCGCGGACGTAATCCACAGGACCGCGTGGCGCAGGTATGGCGGCCATTGCCGCCACCGGCCTGCGACGCAGGAAGCGCCAGGCCAGGTAGGCGACGCCTGCGGCCAGCAAGGCGGCGAGTATGCCAACCAGCCACAGGGGCACGCCGCCGGCGATCCACAGGGGCGGCTTGATATCCCGCAGGTCATCCCCTTCTGCCGGATCCCGCACAGGTTCGACTCCGACGGCAAGGGCGTCCGACAGCAGATATGTGGTATCACCTGAAGCCGACACAACGGGGACCTCGATGACGGGAATCTGATCCGCCTCGAGGGTGTACGCACGCAATTCGTAGACACGCTCATCCCGCTGTCGCCCCGATCCGAGATCGGTGACGCTGGCCGTGACGGCAGAGCGCACGACAAAGGGAGCGAGCTGATCATCGAAATCGGGAAACAGCGTCCGCGCGTCGGCATCACGATCAACAGCCAGGCGCAGATGCAGGGGATCGCCCAGCGTCGCAGACGCGGTATCGAGACGGGCCGTCAACACGGGCTCGGAAGCACCGGCAGCAACAGTCGCCCACAGACAACAGAGAGCGACGAGGGCCAGGCGCTTCTTGCCGGCGCTGTTTTTCCTATTGCGCCGCAGCAGGATCGACGTCTGCACCATCGGGGTCCTGCGTCGGTGGTGTCGATACATCATCCAGACCAAGATGCAGGCCTTCCACCGCGTCATCATCCACAACACTGATACTCAGGGCCTCGTCGCCCATGACAAAGGCTTCACCGTCACCGCGAGCCCCAACCTGTAACGTTGCCATCGAGCCATCGGCGCGCGTCACCACGATGGACCACTGCGGTGCATCCAGGCCGAAGGTGGCAAGGGGCAAGCGGTCCGCGGCTGCGGCATCAGCGGCAAATCGCGAGGCCTCGAGGGCATCGAGATCCGCCAACAGACTGCTGAAGCGCCAACTCTTGGCCGCGCGCCCTGAGGGCGTCGTCAGGCTCCAGGTTCCTGCGGAGTCTCGAGCGGCGGACCAGAGCAGGTTGCCGCCTTCCTGCAGAGCTACTGCCGTGACATCATCGGCCTCAACATGCAGGATCTGTTTGTCGCGCAGACCAGCAACTGGCGTTTGCAGTTGCCCGACCAGTGTCGAGTCCACGAGAAACACGTGGGGTCGGCTCGTATCGAGGGCCTGCAGAGAACCCTTCTCAGTGGCGGCCCCAAGCAGCAGGTGCTTCTCCGCACGATCCTCCCCGATCCACAGAGTCAGTTCGAGGACGGCATCCGCCAGACCGGCAGCGGCGAGATCTGCCGGCGCGGGCTGCTCCAGGAGGATTCGTTCGGTCTTTGCATTCTGCAGACTGGAGAGGATGCTGTTGATCTTGCTGGCGTCACCCCGGCGGACCAGTGGCGCTTCGAGCAGCCAGCCGCCTTCTGTGGCTCGTGACGCCTCGATGGTCGGCTCCCCCGCATGCTGCAGGCGAAACCGACGGACATCATCCGACTCAAAAGCAAGAACGCGACGGTCCCGCAGATCGAATATCGTCTTGTTGAGATTGTCGAAGCGCCAGGCGCGGACCCGCAGAACTTCGGGATTGGCCGCGCCGCCGCGCTGCACATAGGTAAAGCGGTCGGTGGGGGTATCGTCGCCGAAGCGCAACGTATCCAGCGGCTTCACGCCTTCAAGCAGATCGACATGCACACGCAGGCGTGGCTTGTCCAGACCATATCCGACCAGGATCGACGGATCCGCCGCGACCGACGAACTGTCACGCAGGGGCTCGCCTTCCAGTTCCACTTCACCCAAGGCGCGCAGCAATCGTTCGATCGCCTCCCCATCGGCATCCGTCTGCATGGGAGCGGTCAACCGCCAGACATCACCCTGGCGTTCGACAACCAGCAGAGTGTCGCCATGATCAATGGTCAGGCTCCGCACCTCATGCTCACTGAAGTCGAGCAACTGGCGGGCCCGTTCGGCCTCGACGCGCCGATCCTCGCCTCCCCTGATCTCGTAGAAGTAGACGAACCCGAGCAGGGCGATAAAGACAACGCTGATGACGAGATTCGTCTTCAGTCGCATGATGTGATGCTCCCTCTTGTCATCTCAGTCACGCGGGCACGGATGTCGGTTCTGTGCCCGCCGCCGATTGAAAGTCCTGGCGAATCCACACCAGGATACAGACGTTGGCGATACTCAATGCGGTGAACACGAACTGCAAGGTGTCCTCGGGTATGACCACAAAGGACAGCCCCGCATTGGCCACGGCTGTGGCAAGTGCCAGGGGCCACGCCAACGATCGACGGTAGAACAATCCGTGGGCGATGCCGGCACATAACATTGCCAGGAGCAGCAGCCCTTCACCGCGCAGGATACTGCCCTCACTGGCACCAATGACGGCGACGATGAAGTAGTAGATGGCGATGGCAACAAAGTTGTAGACCAGCCAGGAGACGAAGCCGCTGGAATAGGTCGCGTAACCGCGCCGCAACATGATGACGAAGCCCGAGAGGGCCACGGCGAAGGGCAGCACGAACACCGACAGCCACAGCACAGTAGACCCGGCATTGCCGACAAGATTTATCGGATTGAAACGAGGCTCACGTACCGGGATGTCAAGATTGCCCTCCCCCTCTGCCAGCCAGCGGACCGCGCTGGCGAGCAACTCGCCATTGGCCTGTTGTCCGAAATACTGATTGCTGGCAAAATCCGTGTCGCCAAAAACGACGATGCGTGTGCTCTCACCCTCCGCGGCCGAGTCTGCGTCGACGGTGACTGCTACAGCCAGGGACAGGGGCCCAGGGTAATCACTGTCCGCGTCGTAGTCGACTTCGCCGCCATCGCCACGGACCACACCGAGATCTGACTCACCCCAGGCATTGCGGTCGGTATGCAGCAACTCCGTCGCGCCGCCCACGCGGGACGTGGCCGCCACGGACCTGGCCCAGGGAAAGAAGCTCATCGTCCCCCGAGTCATGCCCTCGGTAATCGGATGATCGGCATAGCTGATGACGACCGGAACCGAGACATCGGCGCCGAAGAGTTTCCCAAGGCCACTGAGATCGACGATGAAATTGTCACCGATGTCGATATCATAATCGTCACGGAGAAGGTCTTCGAGGCCGCTGACCGTGGCCGGATCCACCATCAGCAACAAGTCGCCGCCACGGTGCAGGTATTGCCGGACTGCGTCGACGGCCTGGGCGGAGAACTCCGTTTTCGGCCCAAGGATCGCCAGCAACGAAACGTGATCGAGAGGATCCTTGCCGAGTTTGACGTTCGTCTCAATCTCCAGATTGAGTTCTTTGAGCCGTCCGTTGAAGATGCTGAAGCCGTCTCCATCGACACTTGTCAACTCGCCCTCACCATGGCCTCCGGTGAAGGCCATGACCCTCTCGTCGGCCACCAGGGCGCGGCGGATGGCGTTGGTCAACGCCCCCTCGGATTGCGCCGTAATGCGCTCTGTTGCCACGGTGCCGTCGCCGCTGACTTCGATGATGGATGTGCCCCGTTCGCGCACGTCGTACTGGCGAACCTGCAGCGCTTCTTTCTGCGGATCGACGATGTCGTGCTCGAAGTTCGGCGTGATGTAGCCGAATTCCTTCATGACATCCTGATACCGTCCACCCTCCAGATCTGACATGAAGGTTTTCACATGGATCAGCTTGCCTTCAGCTTCGGCTTGCTGCAATACCTGCCGGGTTTCTGTCGACAGGGTGTACACCCCGTCCTCGGTGACGTCGACTCGCAGGTGGTACCTGTCTCCGAGGTAGTTGAGCGACGCAAGTACGCCAAGAGACAGGGCAACCCCGAGACCGGCAGCGGCCAGATCCTTCACACTCCAGCGTCCCTTGCGTGAGACAACGACAAAACCCAGGACGGCTACGGCTCCGGGGTACAGGATCACAGTGATCCAGAACACCCAATCGGACTGGCCTTCCGTGAGGGCAATCGGTCGGTATCCGGCCTCCCGGGGACGGATGGAGATGAGGCTCTCATCTTCGGCGAGCCAACTCAGGGCATTGAGGACAAAATCACCATTGCCCTGCAGGCCGAAGTAGCGCCCTGTGGCAATGTCAGAATCGCCAAAGACAACGAGTCTGCCACCCGCTCCAGCGGTGTCGTGCACGGCCACGGCGAGACCTACAGGGCCTTGCAGATCGTTGTCATCAAGACTGACCGTCTGCTCGCCACCGGATTCACGCAGGACGGAGAGGTCAGTTTCACCCCAGCTGGCCTCGCTCGTAGTCACCAGTACCGCCGCATCGGCCCCGATCGTGGCAATCGCCGTCGAGTCGAGTCGCACGGAGCGCACCAGCTCGTAAAAAGTCATGACACCGCTGCGGTGCTGGCGCGTGATGGGATGCTTTGCGTCGTACTTGGTCGCCACAGGAATGGTGAAATCGAGGCCGAAAAGTGACCCTATGCCACTGGTGTCGATGACGAAGTCGTCGCCAATCTCGACGCCCCACTCACCGAGAAGCTCTTCCAGCCCCGTCGTATAGAGTGGTTCCAGCAGCAGGAACACAGCGCCTCCTCTGGCGAGATAGCGTCGCACCGCATCGACCTCAGTCGGCAGGAATCCAGACCGCGGTCCGGCAATGAGCAGGGCACTGCAGTCCTGGGGCACCTCCCCTTCACGGGCCAGGAACAGGGAATCGCGAACGGCGTAATCGATCTCCTGCAGGCGCTCCAGCAGGGGCTTCATATCGTGCTCGTTGTCGGAAAAACCTCGCTCGCCGTGGCCCACCGAGACGTAGACGACCTCGCGTCGGTTGCGGGCAACCTTGAGCAGCGCGTTGGTGATCTCCTTCTCCGTCAGTTCCGTGAGACGCTGGCGTGTATCGGGTCCGGCACCGATGACCAGGGTGTTGTAGTTGCGCACGCCGTAGTCGCGTGTGCGTTCCGGATCACGATCCGGATCAACAAACTCGTAGGAGAAGCGTCCCTTGCCGTGCACGGTGAACTGTTCCAGCAGACTGCGCAACGACTCGTTGGTGCCGCCTTCCATGAAGGCGATGGCCTCGACGTCAACCTCGAGTGCTTCGAGTGTCTGCACGGTTAGCGGCGCCAGACTGTGCAGCTTGCCCTCAGTGACGTCCAGACGCTGCGGATAGCGATTGGCGAGGAAATTGACCATGACCAGAATGGCGAACACCATGATGCCGCCCCAGAAAGCATTCAGCCATCGGCCGTAGTGCCGGAACAGGTCCGGGTTCAGGATTCCGGCAAACGCCACCAGCAGCAGACCGCTGCCGGCATTGACCACGGGCAGCCATTCCATTCCGGGTGCCAACACAAGAGCAAGAACCCCCGCAATGATCAGTACGGCGCCAACTAGACTGATGGGTGTGGCGTAGGTCTTCATCATCATTCCTCCGGCGCTACCGGCGCCAGCGCCTCGATTCGAGGACCCTGGTCGTCAGGAACAGCGTGAAGAAGATGAAACTCAGATAGAAAACAACGTCGCCCGTGTCGATCACGCCTCGCTGGAAATCCTGCAGGTGCTGGATGATCGACAGGTAACTGAGAATTTTTGCCGCGGTCGGCCCCGCAAAGCTGGCGGACCAGTCGATGAGCCACAACAACAACAACGTACCGAAGGCGAGGAGCACGGCGACAATCTGGTTCTCCGTAACCGAGGAAGCCAGTACACCGACACCGATGAACGTCCCGCCGAGCAGCAGGTACCCCAGGTAGGCGGACCAGATCGGTCCCCAGTCGGGATCGCCGTAGACCTCGAGAATGAGACAGAAGACGATGGTCAACGCCACGATCACCGTGTACAACGACAGGGCGGCGAAGAACTTGCCGAGCAGAATCTGCGTCGTCGAGATCGGTGAAGTCATCAGCAGCTCGATGGTGCCGCTTTTCTTCTCTTCGGCGAACAGCCGCATCGTCAGCATCGGTACCACCATGAGCCAGATGAAATCCATGACGGAGAAGAACTGGGTAACCACCATCTCGTTCAGGTTCAGATTCGGCATGCCCGCCTGGGCGAACTGCTGACGCTGACTGAATTGCAGACACCAGTAGTTGAACTGCATGAGGATATTGCGGAACAGGTAACCGGAGAGAAACAGAAAGACACCTGCGATGACGTACGCCACAGGCGACACGAAATAGGATCGCATTTCTTTGCTGTAGATGGCCAGGAAATTGCGCATGTCGTCCTCTTACGCCTCCACTCGTTCTTCGTTTGTCAAGCGCAGGAAGATGTCTTCCAGCGACATGTCCATGCTCCGCAGTTCCCGAAGACCGTAACCGTTGTTGATGACGGCCTTTGCCAGCGGGTCTCTCACATCCTGCCCCGGGGCGGTCGTCACCAGGAAAATCCCACCGGCGGCGGCGTCTTCGTGCTGCACGTCAAGCACACCCGGAACGCTGGCAAGCAGGGCTTGTACCGCCTCCTTTGGTCCGGCGATCTGCGCCCGCAGGATCTCACCTTCCTTCAGTTGAGCCGTCAGGCTCTCGGGGGACCCCTCGCCGACGATCCGACCATTGTTGATGATGACCACCTTCTGGCAGGTCATCGCCACTTCAGGCAGAATGTGCGTGCTCAGGATGATCGTGTGCTCTCCGCGCAGGGACTTGATCGTTTCGCGGATATCGATGATCTGCTTGGGGTCCAGCCCGACCGTCGGTTCGTCGAGGATCAGCACGGACGGGCTGTGCACGAGGGCCTGCGCCAATCCGACACGCTGTTTGTAGCCCTTCGACAGATGACCGATGACGGTGCGTGCCACATGTGTCACCCCGGTCTTCTGCATGGTATCGTCCAGGCTGGAGCGCAGGCGTGCCGATGGGACTCCCTTGATCCTGGCAACGAAGCCGAGGTACGCCTCCACCGTCATGTCCAGATACAGTGGTGGTTGCTCGGGCAGATAACCGATGCGCCGCCGGACCTCCAGCGAATCTTCGCCGATGTCAAAACCGTCGATGCTGGCCGTGCCGGATGTCGGCGGCAGGTAACAGGTCAGCATCCGCATCGTGGTTGTCTTGCCGGCGCCATTGGGGCCAAGGAACCCCATGATCTGCCCGGTCTCAGCCCTGAAAGAGAGGCTGTCGACGGCCGTGACGTCGCCGTACTGCTTGGACAATTCGCGCACTTCGATCACCGGTCGGACTCCTCTTGTTCTCGAAACTCAGTTGTGGTTCATACGGCCCTTGAAAAAGCGGGCCAGGGGTTCTACGTACTCGCCCGATGCGGCGTCGATGCAGATCTCGTCAATTGCGAGTCGACGAAAGGTACGCGTGCGTCGAGCAACAGCCTTCTGCCAGTTGTCGGCAAAGGCCTGTCGGACACTCTCATCGGCACTGTCGACGATGACCTGTTCACCTGATTCGGCATCGTGCAGTGTCAGAAAACCGACATCCGGCAGGTTGCCTTCACGTGGATCCTCGACACTGACAGCTATCACATCGTGACGGCGATTGGCACGCTGCAGGGCGCGGTCGTAGCCATCGTCAATGAAATCGGAGATGACAAAAACGACGGCGTGGCTGCGTATCACCCGGTCGAGTGTCTCCAGGGCTTTGGCAATCGACGTGCGCCGACCTTTCGGACGATGGTACAGCAGTTCACGAATGACCCGCAGGACGTGACGGCGGCCTTTTTTTGGCGGGATGAAGACCTCGACCTCGTCGGTGAAGATCAACAGCCCGACGCGGTCATTGTTGCGGATGGCTGAAAAGGCCAGCAGGGCGGAGATCTCGACGGCGACTTCACCCTTCATGCGGGCACCCGAACCAAATGCACCAGAAGCGCTGGCATCGACGACGAGAATCACCGTGAGCTCGCGCTCCTCGTCGTAGATCTTGATGAAGGGTTTGCCGCCGGAACGGGCCGTGACGTTCCAGTCGATGGTCCGCACATCATCACCTGGTTGGTACTCGCGCACCTCGGCGAACTCCATTCCGTGTCCCTTGAACACGGAATGATATTCACCGGCAAAGAGGTTGGTGACCAGGCGACCGGCCTGAATCTCAATCCGGTGTACGTTGTCGAGAATCTCCTGCGGGACTGCCGGCATGGCTCTTACGGTACTTCTATGTGATCGAAGAGCTGCGCAACAATGGCCTCGGAATCGATCTCCTCAGCCTCGGCCTCGTAGCTGGTGGCGATCCGATGGCGCAAGACATCAGCACCCACAGCTTTGACGTCTTCGGGTGTGACATATCCGCGGCGACGCAGAAAGGCATGAGCACGGGCGGCTCGGGCCAGGAAGATCGTCGCCCTTGGAGACGCTCCATAATCGATGAGCGGCGCGAGCTCGGGCATGCCGGCGTCGGCCGGCGTGCGGGTCGCCTGCACAATATCGACAATGTAGTCTTTGATTTTGTCATCCGTGTATACCAGCCGTACCGATTCACGCACACGACGCAGATCGTCGAGGCTGACGACGGGTTCCAGGGGCAATTGCTTGTCTTCCATCATTCGATCAAGGATCTGTCGCTCTTCGGCGCGCGTCGGATAACCGACCTTGACCTTCAACATGAACCTGTCGATCTGGGCCTCGGGCAGAGGATACGTCCCTTCCTGCTCGATTGGATTCTGCGTTGCCAGCACGAGAAAGGGATCATCCAGCGGGTAGCTGGTATCGCCGATGGTCACCTGGCGCTCCTGCATCGCCTCCAACAGGGCGCTCTGCACCTTGGCAGGGGCACGATTGATTTCGTCGGCCAGAATCAGATTGGCGAAGATCGGCCCTTTGCGGGCGACAAAATCACCCGAGTGCTGCTCATAGATCAGCGTTCCCGTCAGGTCGGCGGGCAACAGGTCCGGAGTGAACTGGATGCGGTTGAAGCGGGCCTTGATAAGGCGCGCCAGACTGCTGACTGTGAGCGTCTTGGCGAGGCCGGGGACACCCTCGAGCAGAATATGTCCGCCACAGAGAAAGCCGATGAGGATGCGTTCCAACATAGGACGCTGGCCGACGATGACCCGATCCATCTCGGTCAGGACACGATCCAGTAACAGGCTCTCCTGCTGGATGTTCTGGGTAATGGCACTGATGTCCGGGCCGGTCTGCACCAACTTTCCACGCAACTCGGTCATTCCTATTTGTCTTCTCTACTGTCCTGGAAACCGGGAACCCACGTGTCGGGATCCTGGCCCACGTGATCGAGCAGCTGCCGGGCCTGCTCGACCAACTCGGAGTCCGGGTAGTTTTCGATCACCGCCCGATAGGCCAGGCGGGCACCATTGAGATCTGCCAGATGCTCTTCACGGATGAACGCGATCATGAATTGCGCTTCGTCGGCGACATCGCTGGCGGGAAAGGCGGCAAGGATTCTTTCATAGTCCTTGATCGCTGCGACCATGTCGCCCTGCTGCTGACGCAGGATGGCCAGCTGCATCAAAGCAGCGGGGACACCGGCGTCACTCGGATATTTGCTGACGAAGGCTTCGAGCAGGACGACCGCCTCCTTGCCCCTCGTCGTGTCGCGTGCCGCATCCCGAGCCACCTGCAGGGCAGTGGACAACTCCGCCCCGGGTTCGGGGCCAGAGCAGCCCATGGCAACGGTTGCCAGGAGAATGCCCGCCACGCTGCAACAGAAGGATCGAAGACGCATGTTCGTGCTTCTCACGCAGACTTGCTCCACTACCCGAAGTTGATGAATGGGCGCCGGATTGCGCCCATGAAGTATACCTAGA
>JAQCJA010000078.1 GCA_027593305.1 bacterium | reverse complement strand
TGGGTGATCTGGTGTTCTGGGAACGGGTGCCGACGGCACTTCGCATCACTCGCAAGAGTGGCTCCCGTCCGTTCTCCAAAGAACTGCTGTCGCACTCCATCCAGGCTTCGGGTTTGCCGACGGCGGCGGCCTATTCGCTGGCGCAGAGTGTGGAGAGTCGCCTCGCTCAGGAGCGCAAGACCGACGTCAGCCACGAACATGTCGAGGCTGTTGTCGAGGACATCCTGCAACAGAAACACGGGCAGAACTTCGCGCAACGATATCGCGTCTGGCGCGCCTGGGGCAATCTCGACAAGCCGCTCATCATTCTCATTGGGGGCGCCAGTGGCGTCGGCAAGACGACGCTGGCCATCGGCCTGGCGAACCTGCTCGACATACCCCGCGTCGTCGCCACCGATGACATCCGGCAGATCCTGCGCCTGATGCTGTCGGAAGACTTCATGCCGGCCATTCACAAGTCTTCCTACACCGCCGCTGAGGCGGTACCGGAGTCGAGCCAGGTCGGCCAGAACCCCGTCATTGCCGGCTATCGCGAGCAGGTTCGTATCGTCGGTGTCGGCGTGCGCGCGATCATCAGCCGTTGTGTCGAGGAGAACAACAGTGTCATCATGGATGGCGTGCACCTGCTGCCGGGCTGCATCGATTTGTCTGCCTTTGAGAAGAAGGCCATCATCGCGCCGATCAGCCTTGTGATCAACGACCGCCAGGCGTACGAAGAACGCTTTGACAAACGTGCCACCCAGGCGCCATCGAGACAGGCGCACAAGTACCTGGCGCATCTCGAGCGCATCCTGACGATCCAGGAGCACATCCTGCAATGCAGTGAGGAGCAGGACGTGCCAACCATCGATGTCACGGCTCTCGAGGATCCAACGAGTGCGGCAGTCACTACTGTCGCCGAGCGTGTACTGCAGGAGAAAGAGATCCGCAACATGATGGGCTACGGCAACAAAGAGAAGAAGCGCTGAGGCGCAACCGACGTTGCTCCCCTCGGGGGGCCGGGCTATATTGATCTACTGTGCAGCGCCAGACACTGTTCCACCACACGCAGGCCGGGATCGCAGACGACTCCATGCTGGGGAAAAAAAACAACGGATCTGTTGCTGGCAGCGGCCAGACGCTGAATACCATCATTGGCCGCGGCACGATCTTCGAGGGTGTCATGAAGGTCGACAACAGTGTCCGCATCGATGGCACATTCAAAGGCGAGTTGTCCTGCTCCGGGGCTCTGACCATCAGCCAGTCCGGCGAGGCCTACGCCCATCTGGAAGGGCGCGATATCTACATCAACGGTATCGTGCGTGGCACGGTCTGTGCCGAAAAGGTGCGGCTCGACAGCCAGGCTCGCTTTATCGGTGACGTTTATTCCGGGACGCTCTCGGTCACCGAGGGGGCCGTCTTTCACGGCAGTTGCTCGATGGAATCGGCTGCAAGTGAGATCGAAGACAACACCAAGCGGGAGGGTTCCGTAATCCCCATGGATGGCAAGCGCATCGATGGCGCTGCATCTGTGGCAACCCTCGGATCGCCCAAGGACGGGGTGCGCGCCGCCGGCAGTTGAGCCGGTTCCACAACAGGAGGTCATTCCCGTCCTCTAGCGGAAGTTCCTGCGCGCCTGCCACCGGGGAAAGTCGCACCTGCGGCTCGATCGTTATTCGTCAAGCATCTATTTAACAACAAGATACGACAGTACCAACAGGCCCGATCCCCGCCTGCCACGTTCATGGTATGTCCTTTGCTCAAACTCTGTTGAGCACTCTTGTGAGTGCCTTCTCCGAACGAGCCGAGGACTGCATGTCTACACCCCGAATCAATCACAACTCCTATCTGACCGAAGCGCACCGCACGATGGCGGTGCACAGTGCAGATGTGAGCCGACAGATCGGCATGCTCTCCTCCGGGTTGCGGATCAATCGATCGAGTGACGATCCCGCCAGCCTGGCACTGGCGGATGGTATCAACTCTGAGGTCCGCGCCATCGTCGAGGGTACCCGCAACATTCAGCAGACATTCTCTCTGATCCAGGTTGCCGACGGCTCGTTGAACGAGATCTCGGCGATGGTGAACAGAATGCGAGCCCTCGCCATGCAGGGGGCCACTTCCTCCTACAACGACTCTGACCGGCTGAACATCAACTCCGAATTCAATGAACTGCGCAGTGAAATCGACCGCATCGCCAGTGCCACTACGTACAACGGTCGGCAACTGCTAACCGGTGGCAACAACAAACTGGACAGCGGGTCGACGGCTCTTGCGGCGGCAGCCGAAACCGGACTGACGAACGTCCTCGTGCGTGACGCCGAGGCAGGCACGTACACCTTTGTTGACGAGCCGGGGGATGGTTTTCTCACCCTCGGCGACGGCGTTCATACCCAGACGGTGTCCATTGCCGGAGATCTCGGGGAAGACGGACTCCTGGGTCAAGGTGAGTTTCACAAGGTCCGCTTTGAACGGCTCGGCGTCGAAATCACACTGACGGGTGAGAACGTCCGCGGCGCGCCTGGGAACTACACGGACGGAGTTCTCCAGGGGCAGACACTGATCGTGGAGCAAGACAGCGATCTCACATTCCAGGTCGGTCCATCGGAGACGAGCAACGATGTGAGCCGCGTCGCCATCCGTGACATGCGGGGCACGGGTCCGACACTGGGCCTTGGCGACCTGTCCATCGTCACACGCGTGGATGCCCAGGGAGCACTCAACAAGCTGTCCGAGGCAGTCGACAAGGTTACGGCAGAACGCAACCGACTGGGAGCGTTTCAGAATCGACTGCAACTGAGTATCGCCACCAGCGAGAGCGTCGTCGAGCGCATGGTTGATACGGAGGCCAAGATCCGTGAAGTCGATGTCGCTCGTGCCGCTTCGCACATGGCGCGCTCGCAGATCCTTTCCCAGGCTGCCACAAGCATCGCCGGACAGTCCGACGCCGACATCGACCGAATCCTCACCTTGCTGCGCTGATCGCCAGCGAGCGAGTTGTCGCACTAGAGATACAGCAGGTAGAAGCGGAAGTCCGGCCAGACCCGCACCGCCGGTGCCGGGAATCGCAGCCAGTTGAGTTGTTGCTTGACCGGCTCCCAAATCCAGCCGCCAAGTGGCAACCGACGCACGTCATAGTCCAGCGACAACAGTACTTCGGGGTGAGCCGAGGGCAGGTTCGGGTATTCCCGCTCCGGTCCACGGCTCTTGACGTTGGCACCGTGCATGCCGCGAGCGCTGTAGCCGACGGCAAGACCAAGCCAATCGGGCCAGCGCCGTTGAAGCCGCGCCGGAAGTGTCTGTTCCACGGCAACGGTGAGCCAGAACGTCATGCCCTGATAGTCATCAATGGCGTAGCGGGTGTGCGGCCGGCCGTCGGCAGCACGCTCTTCGTGATCGAGATAGAGGGGTGACGGCCACCAACTGAACTTGGCTCCCAGCACCTGCGTCCGTGGCCACAACGCGTGCATGAGTGGCACAGACGCGCCCGCCGTATTGGCCAGGAAATCGGGGATCGAGAATCCCCAGTCGGCGAAGTATGCATCGCGCATCTCCACCTCAAACAACATGGCCCAACTGGCTGCCGCACCAAGACCGGCTGCGGCTTTCGGCGCAAAGCCCGCCCACTGAAGAGCATCCCCCAGATTGCGGGACATCACCATGCCACCGATGAAGTGGCCACCCTTGTCCAGATGCAGGTAGGTATCGCCGGACCAGTCACGCAGCCAACGGATGGACGAACGCTTCTGTCCCTGATACCAGGTGTGCTCGAAATATCTGAAGCCGGCCCAGTGGGCGACGGCACCGCCCGCGCCCAGGGCAGCCAGACGGTCCAGGCGGAGACCGTTCTCCGCTTCTGTCGGTCCCGCAGGCTGCTGTCCCCAGGCTGTCGCCGTCCACAAGCACAACAACAGGCAGGCATGCCGCAGTCGCCCTGCTGCCGTTATCTGACTGGCTGCCAATGGGATGAGTCCATTCCGAGAGCGAGTGTCACCGATCCATGTTAACTTAGCAGCCGCTATGCCTCTTCGAAACCCACAGCATGCAGACACCCTCCCAATCCCCTTCTGAGCCAGCTGTCGACGCCTCCAGCCGCCGTCGTCGTCGCCGACAGACGGATGCTCCCCAGGCGCCGCCCGCATCGACTCCGGCTCCGGCTACGCCGTGGGTCAAGGCAGAGAGGCGTGCCGGCCGTCTGCGGGCGCTGGCGCCCAAAGCCTGGGGACTGTCGCCGACGTTCCGTGTGTTTCTGTTTCTCGGTGGGATCGTCGGCGTGATGGCCTTTCTGCTCTACAACGAATTCATCATTCAGCAGTTCCGCGATCAGGAGCGCGGCCGCGCCGAGCTCTACGCCAAGCTCTATGGTCTGGCGATCTCCGAGGCCCTGCCTTCCGAGGTATCGGGTGACATTTTCGAAAATATCATCCTCAACCCGAGCATCTCCTTTCCCCTCGTTGTCACCGACCATCGGGGCCGGATCAACAGCTGGAAGGGCCCGGGACTGCCGGATCCCGAAGACAACTCGCCCGCAGCTCTGGCCGCCGTCCGCGAGGCCATCGCCAGAATGGACGCCGTCAACGAACCCCTGAGCGCTTCGTGGAACACGGAAGCCAGTATGAGCGTCTATCAGGGCAACGACGCCCTCGTTGTTGTCGACCCCGCCGGCTACGCCGTCGCCTGGAGTGGTCCACAGGGGTTGGCCAGCACGGATACGGCGCTGGTCCATCGACATCAGGCGGAGTCCGTCGTAGCCGCCCTGCAGGAGGATGGCGTGATCCCATCCATGTTCCATGTGTCCACGGATTCGCTCAACTATCTGGTGCGCGCCGGCGATGACTTCGCGCTCTCCCGCGCCGGCCGTGTCATCGCCTGGGGCGGGCCGAACCTGCCGGCCTTCACCCACGAGGCGCCACCAAGTGCCGAAGCGCAGGCGCTCTATGATCGCATTGCCGCCCGTACCGAGCCCTTCGCCTTCCGGGTGCACAATGAGCAGCGGATCCACTATGGCGACAGGCAACTGTGGATCTCGCTGGCACCTTTCGTCACGGTTGGCGTGCTGCTGCTGTTCGTGCTCATCGGCTGGGTCGGATCACGCAACATCCGACGCAGCGAACAGCGCTCCATCTGGGTTGGTATGGCCAAGGAGACGGCCCATCAGCTGGGCACCCCCCTGTCCTCATTGTCTGGCTGGCTCGAGTTGATGGGGGAGCGCGTTCGCGATCTGGTGACGGCTGACGAACACGCCCGCACCGCAGCGGCCGACTCCGTCGATACCGTCGTGCGCGAGATGTTGCAGGATATGGGGCGTCTGAACCAGATCGCCTCGCGCTTCAGCAAGATCGGCTCGGTGCCGGAACTGAAGCCGGGGGACGTGCACGATGTCATTACCGACACGGTGGGCTACTTCGAGGGGCGTGGCCCGCAGTTCGGCCGCCATGATTTCGTTCTCGAGTTGGAGACTGTGCCACGCGTGCCGTTGAATGCGGAGCTGATGGGGTGGGCCTTCGAGAACCTGTTCAAGAACGCCATCGATGCCATGGTGCAGCAGGAGGGATGTATTCGTATCTCCACGCACCACGACGAGGAGCGGCGCTGCGTACGGATTCTGGTCCAGGATAACGGCCGCGGCATCCACGCAGAGGATCTGGCCCGCGTGTTCCAGCCCGGGTTCAGCACAAAAAAGCGCGGCTGGGGCCTGGGACTGGCATTCGTCCGCCGCATCGTTGAGGAGTACCATGGTGGTCACATCCACATCCAGCGGTCCGAGGCCGGCGCCGGCACGACCTTCGAAATCAACCTGCCTGTAAGTACCGACAAAGAGAGTGTGTGAGTGACGGAGCAGACAAAACGCAAGATTCTGTGGGCAGATGACGAAATCGATCTGCTGCGTTCCCATCAGATGTACCTCAACGAACGCGGCTACAATGTCACGCCCGTCAGCAACGGCGAAGATGCGCTGGCCCTGCTGCAGCAGGAGCACTTCGACCTGGTTCTGCTCGACGAAATGATGCCTGGTCTTGATGGCTTGTCGACACTGGAACAACTGAAGGTGCGTGACCCCAATGTGCCCGTGATCATGATCACGAAGAATGAAGAAGAACATCTGATGAACGAGGCCATCGGTCGACGCATCGATGACTACCTGACGAAACCGGTCAATCCGAGTCAGATCTTCATGGCCTGCAAAAAAATCCTCGACGCCCGACAGATCCGGCAGAGCCAGGCGGGTCAGGCCTACGTCTCCAAGTCAAATCAGATTCGCGCCTGGCTCGCCGATGACATGACGTGGCGGACCTGGATCGATGTGCATCGACTGCTGGCGGAATGGGACATTGAGATCAGTCGCATCGGCGATAACAATCTGCGGCAGATGGTTGAGGATCAGCGCCGCGAGTGCAACCAGGAGTTCTGCCGTTTCGTCGAAAACAACTATCGCACGTGGGTTGCCAGCGAGGACGATTCGCCGCCGCTGTCGGTGGATGTTGTACCCGAACGTGTGGCGCCCCTGCTGGAACAGGGCAAGCAGGTGTTCTTCATCGTCATCGATTGCCTGCGACTGGATCACTGGATGATTCTGGAACCCATGGTCTCCGAATTCTTCAATGTGCGTCGCGATTACCACTACTCCATCCTGCCAACGGCGACACCCTATTCGCGCAATGCCATTTTCTCGGGGCTGTTTCCACTGGAGATCTCCAGGAAGTACAAGGATCTGTGGTCCCAGGGCGGCAAGGATGACGAACACAGCCTCAACCGGCACGAGCACCGCTTTCTTGATGATCAGATCGCTGATCTGGGGATCAAGCTGAAGGGCGAATCGCGCTACGTCAAAGTCATCGATACCGCCGAGGGCCAGAGCCTGGCGCGTCGGGCCGACAACCTGGCGAACGTGCCGCTGGTCGCCGTGGTCTACAACTTTCTCGATATGCTGGTCCACGGCCGGTCACATTCTGATCTGCTGAAGGAGATTGCGCCGGACGAAAGTGGTTTCCGTTCCCTCGTGTTGTCCTGGTTCGAGCATTCATCCCTGTTTGAGTTGCTCAAGCGCCTGGCGCGGACCGATGCCACCGTTGTCATTACCACCGATCATGGCGCCGTGCGTGGTGGACGGGCGACCCGGGTTCATGGCGATCGCGAAACCTCGACCAGTCTGCGCTACAAGCACGGCCGCAACCTGCGCGTTGAGGGCAAGGATGCCTTGTTGATCGACGCACCCGAGGCCTGGGGGCTACCCTCCACCGGATTGGGTTCCAACTACATCATTGCCAAAGAGGATTTCTACTTCGTCTATCCGACAAACTTCAACGAGTATCAGCGGCAGTACAAGGACAGTTTCCAGCACGGTGGTATTTCGCTGGAGGAGGTCATTCTGCCGGTTGTAACGCTTGAGGCCAAGTGAGCGCGGGCATATTTCCCGCAGCCAGGCAGATTCACACGACCGGTGCGGCGCAGACAGCCGCATTCGGCCGACAACTGGCGACGGTCCTTTCTCCTGGTGATCTGGTCGCTCTCAGCGGTGACCTCGGCGCCGGCAAGACCTGCCTGATTCAGGGCATCGCCGAGGGGTTGGGGGTGACGGAAGTAGTCAATAGCCCGACCTTCGTACTGCTCAATGTCTATACGGGCCGTTCGGACGCGGGTGCTGCACTGAGCGTGTACCATTTCGACCTGTATCGGTTGGCAACCCGTGATGAACTCGAAGACATCGGGGCGCTGGAGTTTTTCGATGATCCCCAGGGCATAAGCCTGGTCGAATGGGCGGAGCGTATGCCTGAGTTGCTGCCGGCCCGGCGCTGGGAGATCCGCCTCGAGCACGGAGTCACTGCCGACGAACGCACGATTTGCTGGCACCGCACCGCCGGCGACGCACACGGAGAAGAGACGGAGTGAGTGCACCATGGAAAGGCCGCCAACAGGTGGCACGTGTTCTGGCGGCGCTGTGTGTCCTGCCAATGATGGCCTCGGCACAGACCGATGCCACGTCCGACGAACTAGTCCGTCTCGTTGACAGCCCTACTGCGGGCCTCGTCGACAAGGGACGCTTCGCCGTCGACATGCGACTGTTTCCTCAGGGTGGTTTGAGCGGTCAGCTGCAGGCCGGCATCATGCGTCGGCTGACAATCGGCCTGTCCTTCGGTGGCGAGGGCATCATCGGCAACGATCCCATCGACTGGTACCCCCGGGTCGAGGCGGCCGCCCGCTATCGGATCCTGGAAGAGAGTGAGGCTCTGCCGGCGCTGGCCGTGGGATACGAGACGCAGGGGTTTGGCCCACGCGTGGGGGAGCGCTATCAGGTGAAGTCCAAGGGCTTCTTCCTTGCCGCCAGCAAGAACTACGTCTCCGGTTTGGGTCAGTTCGGGGTCCACGCCGGGATCAACTGGAGCAACGAGACCACGGACG
Organism: bacterium; assembly: GCA_027593305.1. Lineage (GTDB taxonomy): Bacteria > Latescibacterota > UBA2968 > UBA8231 > UBA8231 > UBA8231. Next base: position 5,131 of record JAQCJA010000078.1, on the reverse strand, counting down.
ATGATGGCCCCAATGGCTGGGTCGGCATCGACAAGACGATCAACGAAGAGTTGTCGGTGGTGACGGAGTACGACTTCGGCCTCAACGACAACGCTGATGATTCTCTCGGCTCAGGGCGCGGGTTTCTCAATGCTGGCGCGTACTGGTCACCCGCGAAGGGTCTGAGCCTGGGCATTCTTCTGAAGAATGTGCTGAAGAACGGAGACGAATCCGGAGCATCGGGGGGCCCCGATCCGGATATGAGCCGTGAGCTGGCTGTGCGTTACACGGAGATGTTCTGACGATGAAAAGGTCCCTGGCTGTTGCCGTGGCGGTGCTGCTGGCGATTCCGGCACTAGCCCAGGAGGAACGGGCCATCGACAACTTCGCCGGTCTGGGCGTGCGTTCGATGGCGATGGGGGGCGCCTACGTCGGTGTCGCCGACGACTTTACCGCCGTCTACTGGAATCCTGCGGGCCTGGCGCAGATCCGGCAACGCGAACTCTACGTCGCCTTCCAGCGTACCAGCAAGCACAACAGTGCCACCCTGGGCTACGGCACCGCCGTCGAGGCGTCAGCATCGGCCGAAGTCAGGAACACACGCTTCGGCTCGTTTGGCTTCGTCTATCCCATCCCGGTGTACCAGGGGGCTTTCGTGCTCGCGGCGGGCTTCAATCGCGTGCAGGATTTCGACTGGGGCCTGAACCTGCCGACCATTCCCGTCCGTCGTGACGGTTCCGGTCGTGTCCTGGGCGACAGTCTGGCCTTCACGGACAGTTTCTTTCACGAAGGCGGAATGGTTGTCAGCACCATCGCCGCCGCCGTTGATGTGTCGCCCTCTGTATCCATGGGGTTGACGTTGAATCTGATTTCCGGTGAAGACAAGTCGGAAAACACCTTCATCTCCCAGGATACGGAAGACTTTTTTCTCCAGCGCCGCTTCATGGACAAGAGCTTCTTCGTCGATGACTACGGCACGACGTGGACGGCGACCCTGGGTGCCATGGTGCGCACGCCCCGCGAGGATCCAAACCTGCGCGTCGGCGCCACGATCGCCACAGGTCCGACACACAAGGTGCGGTTCACCTATCGGGCGCCACCGGATACCGCTTTCACTGTCGTTGAGTTCGACGATGGGCACGTAGAGAGCGCCCGCAGCGTCGACCGCCGCAGCAGTTACAAGATCGACCTGCCCCTGTCCTTTGGGCTGGGTGGCTCCTATCGCCCCATACCGCAGTTGCTCCTGGCCGCCTCCGTGCACGCAACCGAATGGACGCAGACCGAATACGCAGATCGCGACGCGTTCCAGCTGCGCACCGACACCTCCTTTGAGGATCAGTACGACGACATCCTGCGGTACCATCTGGGTGTCGAGTGGCAGGTTCCGTGGGTGGCAGTCGACCTGCGGGGCGGCTACTACACCGATCCACTGCCCTTCATCGGGCCCCGTGACCCGCAGCAGGCTGCCCATCCGGTGATCCGCGTGCTGCAGGACCGACGCTACTGGACATTGGGTGCCGGGCTTGTGCTCGACGAGATGGTGCGTGCCGATCTGGCCTTCACCCACGGGGCCTACCGGCAGGCGGAGGGCTCGGCGGACAGCGAACTGCGCGAGGATGTGACGAGTGATCGACTGTTCCTCGGTGTGGCCTACCAGTTCTGAGGTTGCCGAACCTGAGGTTGCCGGCCTGAGGTTGCCGGGCCCATCGTGCAGGGTATATTGGTACCTATCAGACTTCAATTGAGGAGCAACACCGCCATGACCACAAGACGACTCATCGGTTGGGCAACGCTGGCAACAGCCGCGTTTGCACTCAGTGGTTGTTATACGGTGCTCCAGGGCCCACGGTTGTTGTCCGCCAATGATGATGGAGCCCCGGACCCGGTCTGGGACGTCGACGAGCAACGCTACGCGGCCGACAGCGACGATCCCCGGGAGAGTGTCTACGACGACTATCCCTATCAGAACACCTACGAAGAATACGGTCACGGCTATCCCGTCATGCGAGCCGCTTCCGGCTTTGGTCTCTATGGCTTCGGCAGTCCCTTCGCCTATGGTCCTGGCCTTGGTTCGGCGTATTCCTACGGTTATGGTGGTTACGGCGGCTACAGTCCCGCCTACGGCCCCTACGGGTATGGCTACGATCCCTACTACAGCGATCCCTACTACCGCGGTGGTGGCAGCAGCTATGTGCCGCCCGGTTATGAACTGGTAACCGCCAGGGAGTTGGCCAATCTGCGCACGGAAAACGCTGCCCTGCGCAGTGGCAGCACGGTGAACAACACGGGCCCCTCGATCAGCCAGCAGGAAGCACTGCGCCGACAGCAACTGAACGCCGAACGCGCCTGGACCCAGCGCGAGGTCCCCGCCCTGCGTAAATCGACGACCGAGTATCGTACTGCCAAGCCTCAACCTGAAGCGCCGAAAGCAACGACCTCTGTTGCATCATCCGGCAGTTCGTCTGGAACATCCTCCAAGCCGGCTTCCAGCAGCACAAAAAGCAGCGGCAGCAGCGCCGCCAAACGCAGCAAGACCAACCGCTAGACGACGCGACGGACCTTGTCTCAGTCGCCACTGGTGTCGAAATGGCGCGTCTGCCGCCGAGGCGGTGGCGCCAGGCGGGAGAGGAACTGCCGCAGGGGCGAAGCCAGGGCACTGAGCATCTGCCGTTCCGTCGGGTCCCGATTGCCCCCGACTGGATCACTCTGCACGGGCTGCCAGCTGTTGCGACGCCCCGCCTGGGCCCAGCGCTCACCTGTGTGCAGATTGACGAAAAGCAGCTCCAGTTCGACGGACAGATTCAACCCCGGGCTGTTCGCGGTGCCGTACGGGCTCGGCGACACCGGCGTCATCTGTGCATTCAGGCTGCGCAACGTGATGTAGACGATGCCATCGAGGTCGAGTTCCGTGCGCAAAGCCATCTGCAGGCTGTCGCTGAACACGGTTGCCGAGTCGAGGACAACGTTGCGGAAGTGCCAGCGGATCTCATCCTGGCTGAGGATGGTGCGATCCTCCAGGTTTCTCAACCCGCGGGCGGTGGCGTCGGTGAGCCGACCCATGACTTTCTCAATATCCAGACTCTGCGCCGCTGCGATATTCGTTGCCGACAACACGCCGATCGTCTCAATGTCCCGGATCAGCGGCAGTAACTCTGTGTCGGGGGGCGCAGGCGCGAGAAACTGAACCGTCTCGCCCATGCCATTGCCGATGATTCCCGAAGCACATCCCCAGGAGAATGCCGCCCCCAGCATGCAGGCCCACAGGGGCCGAATCGTCGTTACAGACATCAGAAAGCCTTACCGAAACTGAAGTGCATGTGCCAGTCCGACGTGGTCTTGAAATCCGTGCGTTTGGCAAACTCGAAATTCATCGGTGCCAGGAAGTAGACGAGCAGGCCGAAGCCGTAGCCACCATGCAAACGAGTCCTGCCGGCGGCCGGATCGTAGGCGGCGTCCGGCGCCTGCAGAGGCCACAGATCAACCGATTGATCCGTGTTCCAGGCGCTGCCCATGTCGAAGAAGAACGCACCATCCACGGCGGGAATGGAGAACGTGCCCGGCCAGCCGAAGGTGATGTTGCGGATGAAGGGTACGCGGATCTCGGAGTTGAGCAGCACCACGCGGCTGCCGCTGAACTCAGAGAAGGGATAGCCACGCAAGGGTCCGACGTTGAGGTTGTATCCCGGGAAAAACGGCAGGAACCACGCCGGTCCGCCCAGGTTGTATTCCAGACCATCCCGGCCCAGAGAACCGACGCCTATGCCACGCAACCCCAGGACCGACCAACGCCCGAGGCGAACGTATTGACGGTAGTCGGCTTCGATGTGAGTAAAGGTGCGATCACTGTCCGTCAGTGACAGTGTACGCCCCGCCGACAGGTAGTAGCGAGTGCCAGCCGTCGGTCCCAGCAAACCGTTGCGCAAGGCATCATGGACATAGGCGGCCTTGAACAGGTGCGTACTGAAGCCGTCGAGTAGCTCCGTGACGGGCCAGGCCACCTCCCGTTCCTCATCGATGAAGGAGTACGACAGTTCGACGCGGCGGAAGACGTCGAGAGGATAACTTACATCTGCCAGCAGGCCACTTTGCCGGCTGCGTACCAGCCCCTGGGCCAGGCCGGAACCGATCCTGTGTATGCCGCTGCCATCGCCGCCCTCGGTATCGTTGTAGTACTGATTCCAGTTGAACACCGTGCCACTGTACGTGGGGCGCTGGCCGAAGTAGGCGTAACTCACGGCAAAGGTGAAGTCGTTGTTGACCTCCTGCGAGCCGACGTAGTCGGTGAACATGTTGACCGAGTGATTGCCGAGCAGGTCGCTCATGCTCAATTGGGCAACGCCGGAGAGGAAACCGGAGTAGTAGCCCATCTGCAGGGAGATGCCGTCGAATTCCAGTTTCGGTGTGTAGCGCCGCACGGGAAGATTGTCGAAATCGATACCCACTGGTTCGCCCGGGGCGACATCCATCCGCGCCGTGTCACGGCGCAGGGCAGCACCGACATCCTCGACATCGGCTGCCGGGGTGCTTTCGCCACCATACCCCTCACGTACATCTGCCAGCATGACCGGATGGGCGCCGCTGCCGGCGGACGCGAGCCGTTGCGTCGACGCATCAGGACCGGCGCTGGCAGTCGGCAGCAGAGCCTGTGGGGCAGCCACTTCCGTCTCTGGCACCTCGGCGGCTGGCACCGCGACGTTGAGCAGATTGCCACCGGAGGGCCCGCTCACCCGTGCCGACAACTCGTCGTTGCGGCGAATCGCCTCAGCCCGGGTTGGCATGTCCATGCGATAGAGTTCGCGGCGGCTGTGATAGTACGTCGTCAGCACCACCTGCTTGCCATCCGGTGAGAGGGCGGGATTCATGATCCCACTCACCGTTCGGGTCAGGCGATACTCGCGATCTTCGGCGATATCGTAAAGGAACAAGTCGTTGATTCCGTCCCGCGTCGAGACGAACAGGAGCCCATCACCCGTCGGCAGCCAGGCAGGCCACATGTCGTCGTTGGGTGACGGCAGCAGGGTCGACACACGTTCGGTGGCGAAATCGTAGACCTTGATGTCGAATTGACCGTCGCGCTTGGAACTGAAAGCCAGGCGTTTGCCATCCGGGCTGAAATCAGGTTGATCGTCCCGCTGTGGGGAGCCCGTAAGTT
>JAQCJA010000077.1 GCA_027593305.1 bacterium | reverse complement strand
CTGGGAAGAGGGAGCCAAAAAGCACGCGCCAAAATTCATGGTGCCCATTCAATTTGAGTATGCCCTCGATTATCACTTGTGCACCGGCGATCCCGCCGCTAAAGATTACCTTCAATTGAGTTTATTGAAAATGGGCAACGGCGGCATCTTCGATGCCGTTCGAGGGGGCTTCTTCCGCTACAGTACCGATGCCTATTGGTTTGCGCCGCACTTCGAAAAAATGCTGTACGACAATGCGCTGCTCGTTCCTGTCTACGTCGATGCCTGGCAGGTGACGGCGAAGCCACTGTTTGCAGACGTCGTGCGCGAGACTCTCCACTATATCGTTCGGGAGATGACGAGCAGGAACGGTGGCTATTGTGCCGCGCAGGACGCCGACACCGAAGGGGAAGAGGGGAAATACTTCGTCTGGACGCCAGAACAGGTCGAGGAGGTCATTGACGATGAAGAGACGGCAAGACTGTTCTGCGCCTACTATGATATCACCCCCCAGGGAAACTTCGAAGGCAGTTCGATCCTGCATACGGATGCTGACATTGTTGAACAGGCGCGACTGCTGGGTGTGACGGAACCGGTTCTGCAGGCGGCGGTGGATGATGGACGGCGCCGACTGTTCGATGCAAGGAGCTGGCGTACGGCTCCCACCCGGGACGACAAGATTCTCGTCGCCTGGAACGGTATGATGATCAGCGCCATGTCCCGCGGCTATGAAGCCTTTGGCGAAACAGTGTGGCTCGATTCGGCAAGGACAGCGGCGCAATTTCTGGTCGATCACCTGATTGTCGAAGGCGGGCTGCGCCACAGCTGGAAGGATGGACAGGCACCGGTCGGTGCTTTTCAGGATGACTATGCAGCTCTGCTCGGGGGACTTGTCGATCTGTACGAGGCGAGCTTCGAACCAAAGTGGTTGAGTACCGCTGTCATGCTGGCGGACGGCATGATAGAGCGTTTCTGGGATGCTGCCGGCGAGGGTGGATTCTACTATACCGAAGAGGGTCGGCATGACCTTCTCGTGCGCACAAAGAACCCCTATGACGGGGCCACACCCTCCGGCAACTCGATGGCAGCGTTGGCCCTGCTGCGACTGGCGGCCCTGACGGGTCAGGCTCGCTTTCAGCAGGTCGCCGTCGGTACATTACAGGCGTATTCGGGTCTGCTGGAGAATGCACCGGCAGCCTGTTGTCTCATGGCGTGTGCCTTGTCTCAGTACCGCAGCGGCCCCCTGGAACTGACCTTCGTGGGGGCGCCGGATGACCGCCAGCCGCTGCTGCGGGCGGCGCACAGGAGCTACCTGCCGAATCGCGTCGTCGCTGGCGCCGACACGATCCTGCCGGATGAGATCGCCGAACTGCTGCCGCTGTTGGCGGGGCGTGGGCCCGGCGCCGATGGCGGCGCCAGGGCCTACGTCTGCCGCGACGCATCATGCTCGGCGCCCGTGCAGGACGTCGGAGTCCTGACGGATCTGTTGCAGGCAAGCGTTCGTTCCGTCGGCGGGTGATGATGGATACACCTGAGTGCAGCGATGCCGCTTTCCGTCGCCTAACTGATGGCGGCCTGTTCTACGACGAACGACATGGCTGCATCCATCATCTCAATGAGACAGCGGCGATCATCTGCGAGAACTGGCGCCAGGGTCTGAAAGAAGAGGACATCGTCGATCTGCTGCTACGCAATTATGAGGTGGACATGGCCGTCGCCGCAGACCATGTGCGAGGCACGATCGCGCAACTTCGGGGGTCGAAGTCCCCGTCATGACGACCACGTTACATGCCCTGGATCTTGTTCGCCTCGGTGCTGACGGCGGCGATCTTCGGAAAATCCACAGTGACACGGTCTGCAGTGAAGGCCTTGAGGGGCTGCTTGTGGCGCGCCGTGTCCCGTCGGGGGCCGATCAGGCGGGCTGGCGTGATGCCTATGTGACAACAGCCGCTCGAACGGTCGTGGTCCTGCAGGAGTTGGCAGGGACGCTGCGGCAACTGCACGCGTCAGGCACGGAAGTGGTGGTCCTTCCCGGGGCGGCCTTGTTGCGGTTTTACCCGGACGCGGGTTGTCGCCCGATGGATGACATCGATCTTCTCTGTGCTCCGGGTCAGTGCGCGGCCGTAGCCGGGCTGCTGCTGCAACGGGGATGGGCCGCTACGCCGCGTCATCCCGACCTGCTCAGCAAGGGGCACGTGTGCCTGGATCTGCATGAGGATCTGTTCCACTGTGAACGGATCGGGGCCCGGCGCTATGCCGGCTGGCTCGATCCACAGGACGTCTGGTCGCGTCGTCGCCGGGCATCTGTCCAGGGGATTGACGTGTGGGTTCTGGGGCCCGAGGATGAGGTGCTCTACACTGCGGCGCACGCATTGCGGCACAGCTACCGCCGTCTGACATGGTTGATCGATCTGGCTCTGCAACTGCGCGATGAAAAGCTGGACATGGGTCGATTGCGGACCCTCGGTGGGTCCTGTGGACTTGCCCGCCCCGTCCTGTTCGGCCTGGCCTTACTGCAGGCGGCTCGGGTTGAGCTGCCGCCTCCGGCTCGGGACTGGTACGATGAGTGTGCTCCTGGCGCGCTTGAATTGCACCTGCTGCATTGGACGCTCGGCGCAAGACAGACGACTTGCGTCGGTGAGATGTTGTGGTACTGGACGAGTCCATCCTGGAGTGATCGAGGGCGACTTTTCCAGGAGTTCGTATTCCCTCGAACCGAGGTCCTGCTACAGGTGTTCCCCCGTGTGCCGCGCAGCCTGGCACCCGTAGTTTACGGGTTGCGCTGTGGCCAACTTATGAAGCGGTTCCTGCTTGAAATGTTGGCGATGATGCCCGCCCCCGCGAATCGAAGAGCGAGACGAGGATGAAGCTCATAACATCCCCTGCAAGGTATGGCTGCACGGTCCTGCTGCTGTGTGTCCTGCTCGGCGGCTGCCGCTCGTCGGTACCACCGATGTCGGACGTTTCCACGATCCCGGTTGCGCCCCAGAGAGACGCGATCCCGACGGATCCGATGCACCAGGCCTATACGGGTCGCGGCGGTTTTCCGGAGTACATCATCGGCGCCGGTGACCAATTGGGTCTGACCCTGCGGGACGTCAAGGCAACAAGGGAGGAGGTCGTCGTCCGCCCTGACGGCAATATCTCCTTCAGTATGCTCGAGAACGTCCGCGCCGCAGGGCGCACACCAACAGAACTCGATGTCGATCTCACGGAGCGGCTGTCCCGTTTCCTGCGCGAACCAAGAGTCGACGTGGAGGTACTGACTTTTCAGAGCAAGATCGTTTCCGTCCTCGGTGCAATTGAGACGCTGGAGCGAGGCGGGGTCAAATCCGGCCAGGGTCGCTATCCGTTGCGGGGCAAGACAACCGTACTCGACATCATCCTGGAGGCAGGGGGAACCACGCCCGACGCGCAGATCGATCATGTACAACTGATCCGCGGCGACGGTTCATTCCGTCTTGACCTGCGCAGCGTCTTGTCATCCGGCGAGCAGACCGACAATGTCATCCTGCAGGGGGGTGACATCGTCATCGTTCCCGGGTCGAGCCTCCGGTCGAAGAAGGTGATTGTTCTGGGTGAGGTCGTGCGGCCGAATGTCTACATGTTCGCCGATGACGCGCGCCTCGTGGAGGCCCTGTCGCAGGCTGGCGGCTTTGCCGAAGCTGGATTGCGCAATGATGTACGACTGATCCGTGTCGTCGAGGGCAGCGCGCAGATGTACTCGATCAATTTCGAGCGACTTGCCAATCAGGGCGACTTTCGCCAGAACGTTGCCCTGGAGAACGATGATATCATTTTTGTTCCACGCAGTTTTATTGGTGATGTGAATGATGTGATCGGCAAAATCGAACCTCTGCTCAATGTGCTGTTGCTGCCAGCGACGTATCGAGACTTGTACACGACCGGGGGCGGCCTGCGACTCAACACCGGGGAGTCCACCGGATCAACCACCTTCACACGAACCTTGCCGGGAACAGCCAAACCGGCCGGGGACGGCCGCGACGGCGACGACGAGTGACGACGTCCGACCGTTCGGCACCGACTGCGGTTGACTCGATCCTCGACACGGTCGGTTCGACGCCACTGGTCGAGTTGCGGCGCATCCCGCCTCGTGGATCGGCCCGAATCCTGGGGAAGCTCGAGGCGCTCAACCCGGCGGGCAGTGTCAAGGACCGCATCGGGCTGCGCATGATCAACGCCGCAGAGGCCGATGGCAGGTTGCGTCGAGGTATGACAATCGTGGAGCCGACATCAGGAAATACGGGAATTGCGTTGGCCATGGTCGCCGCCGCCAAGGGTTATGACATCATTCTCACGATGCCGGAGCACATGAGCAGCGAGCGGATTTCGGTGATGGCCGCCTATGGCGCCCGTATTGAACTGACACCATCGGTACTGGATATGCAGGGAGCCATCGCCCGGGCCGAAGAGATCGTGGCCGCCGATCCGGATTCTCACTTCATGCCGCAGCAGTTCCGCAATGCCGCCAATCCGCAGGTGCATCGCGAGGAGACGGCCAGAGAAATCCTGGATGCCACCGCGGGCCGGCTGGATGCTTTCGTGGCGGGTGTCGGCACGGGCGGCACGATATCCGGTGTGGGTGCAGTGCTCAAGCAGGAACTGGTTGGCGTCCGCATCGTGGCCGTAGAGCCCGCACGTTCCGCAGTACTGTCCGGAGGGACAGCTGCAGTTCATGGCATCCAGGGCATCGGGGCAGGGTTCATACCACAGGTGCTGGATCGCTCTGTGATTGACGATGTGATCACCGTCGAAGATGACGTCGCCTTCGCCTTTACCCGCCGTCTGGCACGCGAGGAGGGGCTGCTGCTCGGACCCTCGTCAGGAGCCAATGTCGCCGCCTCTCTCCGTGTCGGCGCTGAGCTTGGACCCAACGCGGTCGTCGTCACGATCTTCTGTGATACCGGGTTCCGTTACTTCAGTGTTGGTGGGCTTGTCGACGAAGGACGACCTGCGCTATCTCAGTAGCACGCCTTTGCGCGTCGCCAGCATCGGCGACGTGGCATTCCCCACGCGCACGGCAAAGACATAGACACCACTGCCGACCGGGTGGCCCAGATCGTTGCGACCATCCCATGACAGGACATGATGACCGGCAGGGCGTCCTGCCAATTCAAAGTGTCGGACGCGCTGGCCGAGCACATTGTAGACCTCGACATGAACATCGCCTGCTACAGGCAGCGTCAGCGTCAGCCGGGCCTCCGGATTGAACGGATTGGGGTACAGATCGGAAAGCGCCCAGCTTTCCGGGGTCGAGACGACATCAGTCACCGTCGTTATCGGCCCTTGCGTGGGCGCATCGATTATGGAGATCCCCCGTGGACCTCCAAGGGCGGCGAAGGTGCCCAGCAGGATGTGTGAGTCGACGGCGAAAATGTAGATCTCGTTCGATGCCGAGGTCGTTACGTACAGCCGGTCCCCCGCAGGGGAAAAGCTCAGCCCCCGCGGATCGGCACCTACCTGGATCGTTGCACTGACCTGCCTTGACGTGAGATCAACGACAATGACAACCCCATCGTCGTGAGCCGTCACATACGCCCGGTCCCCGTCGGGGCCGATGGCAATGGCGAAACTTCCGCTCACCGGCATGCTGATGACGGCCTCAACCACGTCCCGTGCGGTATCGATGATCGTAAGGTCGCCGCTGTTGAAGCTGGTTACGTAGAGGCTGGTGCCGTCGGCACTGGTTGCCAGCGACCGAGGCCCGCCGTTGACGGGAATGCGGGAAACCACCGTGCCGCCGGCAACGACGAGGACTTCGTCGGCATTCAGGTCGGTGACGTAGACGCGATCGCCGCTGGTGGCTATGCCGTACGGACCTTCGGCGAGCGCTCCGACGGAAACGAATCCGAGCACCTTGCGAGTCTCGACGTCGATCGCTGTCAGCACGGAGGCACCCGAGTTTGACACATACAATGTTGCCCCGTCGGGGGACAGCGCCATATCCAGGGGCTGCGCGGCGACGGCAATACGATCGGCGATGCGAAAAGTCGCAGCATCGATAATGGTGATCTCGCTGGAGCCGAGATTGGATACGTAGAGGAAACCTCCGTCAGCTGAGTGCAGGATCTGGATCGGATCTTCGCCGACGTCGACGCGTGCGACCTCACCACTGGCACCGGTGTCGAACACGCCGAGGACGCCGGCATCGCGCAACACGGCGAAGGCCAGGGGTGATCCGGACAGGCCGATGACATCGAACTCAAACCACGCACCGTCCGCTGGGAAATTGACTCGGACCCCGGCAGCAGATTCTGCCTGCAGGCGGTAGCGTATGTGAGACCCCACCGGCTGTCCCGCTATGCGGGCGCGGAACATGCCGTCACCGAGGTCCGCAGCCGTGCTTGTTGACATGACGCCATCGACATCGACCTCAACATCAACACGACGGGTGAATAACATGTCGACAAAGGTGTCGTACGGGCCGTTGGTATCGGGGGTGTTTCCCGGGCCGTCTACAGAGCGGATATACGGTTCACCAGGTACGACAAACCCCGTGGTGAAGTCGATGTCAGCCGACGACGTGCCAGGCACAACGATCACCGGGCGGGCTTCCTCGGCAGCGGTGGTGTTGCCAAAGAACTCCGCAGGGAAATCGGTATCTATGCCGACGAAAAGGTCGGAGAAGTTGCTCTCGTCAATGCCGTGACCCAGCGGCTCGATGGCGATCTGGTAGGAGCCGGCGGGCAATCCATGCAGGGTATAGGCACCGCGATCGAGAATGCCCGTATCGGCGCCACTGAGGGTGCTGTACAGTTCCCCGGAGTTGAGATTAACCGCCGTAACATGGGCGCCGAAGATCCCTGTGCCCTCGAGGCTGGTGACGTGCCCCGTGATGGTGCTCGTCGAGGCGGTGAACTCCGCCGTCGGGTACAATACGCGCACTCCTGTGAGGTCATCCGTGGCCAGTGATGTTGATTGCCCCGGGCCGTCACTGAAGTAGAAGGGATTCATTGTGGGCCGCTGCTCCGGCGCACCCGCCAGGGGCGTATGGTCCAGACCAATGAAGTGGCCGATTTCGTGGACTGCTACGTCGCTCAGCAGAATGCGATTCGACGTCGGTTGGGCAGCAAAGCGGAAATCACGGCCATTAAAGACAATGTCGGCGTCAAAGATCTCGCCCGATACCGCATCGGAGTTGATTCGCGTTACAGCGATGATGCCACTGCCGGCGGGCGCCGCCAGAATATCCCCGGTCTCGTCGAAGAGGACCAGATTCCGCCGGTCCCGACGCGAGGCGCTGCGCCCTGTTGAGATACCGGCATCCCGCAGGGTCAGCCGTGAACCAGCAACATCGTTCCACACGGCGAAGCTCTGTCGCAGGATGCGTGCCGTTTCCGCGGCTCCCAGATCCGCCGAACCTGCCGCGTCCAGTACATAGGACACCTCATCAACCCGCCAGGAGACCTGTACAACAGGACCGCTGCCCGCCTGTGTGCTCTGTACGAGAAAGGCGGCGGCTGGCGCTGCCATCAGCAGGCAGAGCAGAGTCCAGAAACCTGGCTTCACTGGGCGCTGTCAGGAGTATTGGCGTCAGGAGTATTGGCGCCAGGTGCGTGGGCGCGCGCGCGTATCTCTTCGAGCAGTTCCTCGAGGGAAAGATCGTCCGCAGGAATGCCGGCGGTCCGCGCCGCCCCCTGGAAACGCAGTTCGCTGTAGTCCCTGCGCACGCGCGCGGCGCCTTGGTTGTTGCGGCGCACGTGGAAACCTCCCTGAGCCAATCCCACCGGCCACACCCGTCCACTGGGGTCTGCACCTGTAAGGAACAGGACAACCTCCTCCCCGGGCCTGAAACCTGGCATGCCGGAAATCTGATAGCGCGTACCATCTAGTTCACCGCCCGGAAGGATGACACTCAGGGTATCTGTTCGCACCGGGCCTTTCAGGTGCTCAGAGACGACGAAGCGCAGATGTGTGGTGACTTCGCCTCCTTCTGCGGCGGCGTGCGAGTCGAGGCAAATGCCGTGGAAGACCTGCTGCGAACGATCAGTCAATTCCGCGACACTCAGTGGCACGACGGTCGAAGCTGTGGCGGAGGCGGCCATACACAGCAGGGCCAGCAGGGCATACGTGCTTGATGGCCCGGAGTCGCGGACAAGCGGAGACATGGCAATCAGTTTCGTTTGAGGCTCAGGTTCACAGTGGGACGTTTCAGTCGGGATTTTGTTGCCGTTGGATCCCGTCGTCTGCGGCATTCGCTTACTGAAGGCTGTCGAGGACAAGATCGTGCAACAGTGGACGAAAGGCCGGAAAACCGCGGTCCTCGCGCCCGGGATGAACCCGGTTCGTCAGCAGGATGACGTAGCAGCTGTGTTCCGGATCCACCCACAAGGACGTCCCGGTAAATCCCGTATGCCCGTAGGCAAGGGGTGAAAAGCCACGACCTGATGGACCATCGGGCCGGGGTTTGTCCCAGCCAAAAGCCCTGGATGAATCCGGTGTCAACTGCTGCGCACGGGTCAACGATTGCAGGGTCGCGCTGTCAACGCCGATGTCGGCGTCCCCCAGGAATGCTCTGGCGATTCGCTCGAGGTCGAGGGCCGTCGAGAACAACCCCGCGTGGCCCGCAACACCACGCAGAAGATGCGCGTTCTCATCGTGGACTTCGCCCGACAGAGCCCTGTTGCGCCAGGGACACATCTCAGTGGCGGCAAATGCCTCCGGCGGGCGTTGTGCTGCCGGCAGGGGATCGTCAAGATGCGCAAATAGCGTATCAACCAGGGCGAGGGGCATGTAGAGTTCTGTCGCGCAGATCGAGTCGAGGCGCGCCTTCGGCCCGGGGGCAAGGTGTTCGAGCAGGTCACCTACGAGGATCGGGCCGATGTCGCTGTATAGTGTGGTCAAGCCAGGATGATCTGCCAGTGGTGTCTGCAGGAATCGTTCGATTACCGCGCGCCGTCCAGCCTCGCCCGCCGTGTCTGGCGGCAGTTGTCGATGAAGCTGCAGTCCCGAGGGCAGTCCGGACGCGTGGCACATGAGCAGACGCACGGTGAGGGGCCTCTTGTCGGCGGGATAATAGCCCGGCAGCAGGTCACCCAGGGGGGCGTCCAGATCGAGGCGACCCGCAGCCGTCCATTTCATGGCGAGCCACGTCGTGGCCAGGACTTTTGTCAGCGAAGCGAGGTCGAACAGGGTTGCCGCAGAGAGGGGGCGCACCGACGGCGTCGTCTGCGCCTGACCCGCATGGATCTCGTGGCGCCTGTCGCCGGCACCAAAGATCAGAGCTGCACCCGCTGTGATGCCGGTGTCCACGGCGTTGCGCAGTGCCGCTTCGACGTGTAAGAAAGGGTAACAATTCACGGTACTGACCTCGTTGACTCTCCCAAAGGGGCTGGTTAGATTCGCCAGAATACAGGAAGATACGTCACTTGACGCCCTCCGACTCGACAATGCAGATCGGCGACCTGGCCGACCGCGCCGGCGTCTCGACTCGAACCATCCGCTACTACGAAGAGCTCGGTCTTGTCGAGCCCGTGGAGCGAACCAACGGCGGATTTCGGCGCTACTGCGAAGACCAGTTGCGACGCCTGCAGATCATCCAGGGGCTCAAGTGTCTTGGATTCGATCTGGAGCAGGTTCGCGATCTGTTCGCGCTCCGCGACACGGCTGAGACGGGTGGTGACCTGGCACGGCAGATGGTGGAGATTCTGCAAACGCAGCAAAGCGAGATCGACGCCAAGATTGCGCAGTATCAGGATTTGAAAGAGCGCAATCACCGCGGCATCGAAGTTCTGCGCGGCTGTCTGTGCTGCAGTATCAAGGTGTTTGAACGTGACTGCCACAATTGCGAGACATACCAATGTCACGCCGAGGTACCTGACCTTGTCGAGTGCGCCATCTTTGGCCGCTGAGGATGATGAAGAAATGCTGACAGTATCGGACGAGGCTGCTGCCAAGATCCGCACCCTGCTCGAGCAGGAAGGTGCACCCCAGAGAGGCCTTCGCGTCGCAGTAAAGGGGGGTGGGTGTTCCGGTTTCCAGTACAAGCTTGAATTCGAGGACGAGCCAGCCGATATGGATCAGATCGTCGAGTCCAACGGTGTTCGGATCTTCGTTGACCCGAAGAGCAGTCTCTATCTGAGTGGGGTTATTCTGCGCTACGATGACGGATTGATGGGGGCTGGCTTCCAGGTCGAAAACCCCAACGCCCGCACAACCTGTGGTTGCGGCGAGTCCTTCAGCGTCTGATTCTGCGGCGCCAGATTCACACAGATCGCCCATTTCTGTGTTGACACCTTCTGCGCCCAAAACCGTTCGGGGTGCCTCTTCGGGGTTGGTGCCCTCAGGTCCGGTTTATCTCGATCATCTCGCTACGACGCCTCTGGACCCTCGGGTTCTGGACGCAATGCTGCCGTACTTGCGCGAGAACTTCGGCAACCCGTCAAGCCGCACCCACGACTTTGGCCTGAACGCCGCCGCCGCCGTCGAAACGGCTCGTTCCCACGTAGCAGCACTGGTGGGTGCGACACCCCGAGAGATCATCTTCACAAGTGGTGCGACGGAGGCCAACAATCTGGCCATCAAGGGCCTTTGCGCCGGCTGGCAGGGCCAGGCTGCACACATCATCACCTGTGCAACTGAACACCCCGCTGTGCTGGATGTGCTGGACAGCGTCGGCGGCACACACAAAGACCTGCGGGTCACCCGCGTCAAGGTCGATGGGCAAGGTATCATCGATCTCGATGCGCTGGAAAAGGCGCTCGCACAAGGCGCGCGGTTGCTCTCCATCATGGCTGCCAACAACGAGACCGGCGTGTTGCAGCCCCTGGACGAAATCACGCAGCGCCTGCAGGGCCGGGATGTGATCTGGCACTGTGATGCGGCCCAGGCCGTCGGCAAGATCCCTGTCAATCTGCGGCAGACACGCATTGACCTGTTGTCGATCTCAGCGCACAAGATTCATGGCCCCAAGGGACAGGGCGCCCTGTTCATACGCCGCCGGCGACCACCACTGCGGCTTCAGGCGCAGATCGATGGGGGCGGGCAGGAGCGGGGTCTGCGCTCGGGAACACTGAACGTTGCCGGCATTGTCGGTTTCGGTGAAGCGTGTCGGCTGTGCCAGATCGAAGGGGCGGCGGATGCTCTACGGCTGGGGATCCTGCGCGATCAGCTGCAGGCGCGACTTCAGGAGGCTCTCGGCGACCGCATCCTTATCAATGGGCATCCACAGTGCCGTCTGCCGAATGCGCTCAACGTCTCGTTCCGCGGGGTGCATGGCCCGGAGTTGCTCGTGGCGCTGCGCGACGTGGCTCTATCCTCCGGGGCGGCATGCTCGTCCGGATCAGACACACCCTCACATGTGCTGGCTGCGATGGGGCGAGACGTGACGTTGGCGGCGGCATCATTGCGCTTTGGTTTGGGGCGATCAACGACGGTGGCGGACGTGGAATGGGCGGCGACACGGGTGATTGACGAAGTTCGCTCTTGCGGGAAGTGAGCCCGTCCCTAGGTTTTTCATCCTCATTCATCCAACTCTGAGCAGGAGAAGGTATCATGGCTCTGACATCGAGCCAGCTTCTCGAACAAGTAAAGAAGTTGATCAAAGAGGTGACCCCCGATGAGGTTCGCAGGGGACTGGAGTCCGGTGCCGTCAAGCACCTCGTCGATGTGCGCGAGCGCGACGAGGTGATGGATGGCTACATACCCGGCGCAGACCTGATTCCGCGGGGCTTCCTCGAAATGAATGTCGAGGAAGATGTTACCATGGATCGCGGTGCATCCATCGTGCTCTACTGCGCGGGTGGTAACCGTTCGGCGCTGGCGGCACGGGATCTGATCGCGATGGGATACACGAACGTCAGTTCCATGATCGGGGGGATCAAGGGGTGGAAGGATGCAGGTCTGCAGATTCAGACCGGTGGACTGCTGTCGGAAGACGACATGCAGCGCTATTCACGCCATCTCATCCTGCCCGAAGTAGGGGAAGAAGGCCAGAAGAAGTTGCTTCAGGGAAAAGTGCTGCTTATCGGAGCGGGCGGGCTCGGCTGCCCCACGGCACTCTACCTGGCAGCGGCCGGCATTGGCAAGATCGGTCTTGTTGACGCGGATGTAGTCGACAAGAGCAACTTGCAGCGTCAGATCCTGTTCGGGCAGAAAGATATCGGCAGGCCCAAGGTCGAGGCGGCACGAGAACGTCTCCTGGAGCTGAACCCTGGTATCGAGATTGTTGCCCACCACGATCTGATGACGTCATTCAACGCCTTCGACATCATGGCGGACTACGATATCATCGTCAATGGGTGCGACAATTTCCCTACACGTTACCTGATCAATGACGCGGCGGTCCTGACGGGCAAACCCGTGGTCGATGGCAGCATCTTTCGCTTTGAAGGGCAGGCGACGGTCTACCATCCGGCGGCGGGCGGCCCCTGCTACCGCTGCCTCTATCCCGAACCGCCGCCTCCGGGCGAGGTGCCCAGTTGTTCGGAGGGTGGCGTTCTCGGCGTGTTGCCAGGTACTGTGGGACTGATTCAGGCTACGGAGGTCGTCAAGCTGGTACTCGGCAAGGGTGACTCGCTGGTGGGGCGATTGGTCCTGTATGATGCCCTCGACATGAAGTTCCGAGAGGTCAAGCTGCGGCGCAATGCAGAGTGCCCCGTTTGTGGCGATGCGCCCACCGTAACAGAACTGATCGACTACGAGCAGTTCTGCGGACTTCCAGGGCACGCCGAAGCTGCCGGCTGAGGCCGAGTCTGCAGTATGACAGAAAGGGCGACCACCAGTTGGTGGTCGTCCTTCGTTCGTTGAACGACAACAGGAACCAGTGAGTCCATCCCTTCTAATAACACTTGACGACGAATCAGATCGTGATCCGACACTGGATCTGGCGGCTCTGTTCGGCAATGATCACCCCATCGAGATCGAACTGGGTTTTGGCAAGGGACGCTATCTGCTGGACGCAGCCCAGCGTCGGAGCGATCACAACTTTGTCGGTGTCGAGGTCGCTGGAAAATACCTGCGCCTGACGCTGGACCGGGCGCGGCGACGGGGGGTGTCGAATATCCGCTTCGTTCACGGTGACGCCCGGGAATTCGTCGAGTTCTTTGTGCCCGGAGAGTCCATCAGGGCCCTGCACGTCTATTTCGCCGATCCCTGGCCAAAGACCAAGCATCACAAGCGCAGACTGCTGGAGGCGGAGTTCTTCGAGGAGGCACTGCGAATCCTTGAACCGGCGGGCAGAATGTGGATCGCCACCGACCACGATGAGTACTACGAAGCCATTCTTGAGGCGCTCAAGCCCTCCGCAGACGGCTTCAACCTTGTCGAGGCCATCTGGGACGGTGTGACGACGAACTATGAAGACAAGTTCGTCCGGCGGGGCAGTGCCATCCACCGGCGAGTCCTCCAGAAGCGCTGAGAGTCCCGCTCCAGCGAGCCTGCACGATCCCGCCGGCAGAGTTCACACCACTTCACACCACCAACCCTTCAAAAAGCGCCGTCTCAAGGGATATCCGCGTGTCCGGATCGGTCTCTGTGGTGCTGACTCTGCAAAATGATTTCTCTGGCAGAATGCCCGCCCTTCTCTCTGAGGAGTTTCCGAGAAGTTATATAAAATTCTGTTAATACATAAGTTGT
>JAQCJA010000076.1 GCA_027593305.1 bacterium | reverse complement strand
GCGGCGGTAGGCGACGGCGGGCATGCCGCGCCACCTGCAAGGGGCAAGCCAGAGGTCCCTTCAGCAGAGGACCGTCAGCCGTGAACGAGAAGAACTGCCACCTGACGGAGTTAACACTGTGTAGTGTACCACACAGCGATACGGTGGTCCCATTCACGGCTGCGGTGGCGCAGGCCGTGCCGAGCGGCGCATTACGCCGGGCCGGCGGAGCGCAGCGAGGGAGCCGCCGACGCAGCCCGAATCGTGAACGACCTGAGACCGGAATACGCGGAGCAGATCCACCGCACGATCAGCACACTGCCAGGCGACGCCCCCCGCCCCTATCTTCTACCCCCTCAACAAACCACCACCCGATCCGCCAGAGACAGCCAACCCATGAAGAGCATCCCCTACCGTTCCGCCGCCACCACCCAGGGCCGCCGCATGGCCGGCGCCCGCGCTCTCTGGCGCGCCACCGGCATGAAGACGGAGGATTTCGCCAAGCCCATCGTCGCCATTGCCAACTCCTTCACCCAGTTCGTGCCCGGTCATGTGCATCTGCACCCCGTCGGTCAGCAGGTGAAGCAGGTCATCGATGCTGCCGGCGGCTACGGTGTCGAGTTCAATACCATCGCCGTCGACGATGGCATCGCCATGGGTCACGACGGCATGCTCTATTCCCTGCCCAGCCGCGAACTGATCGCTGACTCCGTGGAGTACATGGTCAACGCCCACAAGGCGGATGCCCTCATCTGCATCTCCAACTGCGACAAGATCACCCCGGGAATGCTCATGGCAGCCCTGCGCCTCAATCTGCCGACGATCTTCGTCTCCGGCGGACCCATGGAAGCAGGGCGTGAGGAACTGGAATCGGGACCTGCCAAACTGGATCTCATCGATTCGATGGTCGCTGCCGGCGACGACAATGTCTCCGACGCCGATCTGGAAAAGATGGAGGCTGCCTCCTGCCCCACGTGCGGCTCCTGTTCAGGGATGTTCACTGCCAACAGCATGAACTGTCTCAATGAAGCCATCGGCCTGGCCCTGCCCGGCAACGGTACGGTCCTGGCGACGCACGAACTGCGCTGGTCCCTCTTTGAGCGCGCCGGTCAGCGCATCGTCGAAATGGCCAGGGCCTACTACAAGGAGGGGGACAGCACCGTGCTGGCCCGTTCCATTGCCACCTTCGAGGCTTTTGAAAACGCCATGACGCTGGACATCGCCATGGGTGGTTCCACCAATACCGTGCTGCACCTGCTGGCCATGGCCGAAGAAGCAGGCGTCGATTTCACCATGGCCGACATCGACCGCCTGTCGCGCCAGGTACCCTGTATCTGCAAGGTCGCGCCTGCATCGCAGCAATATCATGTGGAGGACGTCGCCCACGCCGGTGGCATTCCATCGATCCTCGGCGAGCTGGCCAAGGCGGGGCTCATTCATACCAGCACCCGCACCGTTGCCGGCGGCACCCTTGGCGACATGCTCGCCAGCAGCGACATCCGCTCCAGCGCAGCCGACGACGATGCCCGTCTTCGTGCCCGCGTGGCGCCGGGTGGTGTGCGTACCAACAAAGCCTTCTCTCAGGGTAAGTACTACGACGAAGCGGAGACCGATGCGGCAACCGGCTGTATCCGCTCTGTCGAGCACGCGTACTCGAAGGATGGCGGCCTGGCGGTGCTCTTCGGCAACATGGCCGAAGATGGTTGCATCGTGAAAACGGCAGGTGTGGACGAGTCGATTCTTGTCTTCGAGGGACCGGCGCGGATTTTCGAATCGCAGGAGGCAGCCTGTGAGGCGATTCTCACGGACCGCATCCAGGCCGGTGATGTTGTCCTCATCCGCTACGAGGGCCCCAAGGGTGGACCGGGCATGCAGGAGATGCTCTATCCCACCTCCTATATCAAATCAAAGGGCCTCGGCAAGACCTGCGCCCTGCTCACGGATGGTCGCTTTTCCGGTGGCACCAGCGGCCTGTCCGTCGGCCACGTCTCCCCCGAAGCAGCGGAGGGAGGCCTGATCGGTCTGGTGGAAGAGGGTGACACGATTCGCTTCGACATCCCGCAGCGTCGCATCGAATTGCTCGTGTCAGATGACGAACTGGCCCAGCGGCGGCAACGGATGGACGCGCTTGGCGACGAAGCGTGGCAGCCAAGCAAGCGTCGCCGAGTTGTGTCGGCCGCACTGCAGGCGTACGCAGCGCTGACGACGAGTGCGGCGCGCGGTGCCGTGCGCGACGTGACGCAAGTGCAGCGCCGCCGCTGACGACGACATGAGCGTCGTCGATCCCAACGTCCGTGTTGGCGGCGTCGCCGACTGGCGTTCTGTGGACACATTGCTTGCCAGTATCACAGACGTTGGCATGACGGACGAACAACGGGTGCTTGCCGTTTTTCACACGGTGCGCCGGATGTTCGTGCACGGGCCGGTGCCCAACGTGTGGGCCTTCGATTTTCACAGGGTCATGCACGTGGCTTTCAGTTGTTACGATCGCTCCGTGCCACCGCAGCTTGCCTCCATCGAGCAACTGCGTGCCGATCCATCCCTTGCCAGAGATGCCGTGGCCGAGAATCGTGCGGGCCGTGGTTACCTGTTGTGCGGTGATGCCCCTGACTGGTTCGCCGGAGATAGGGGTGACTGGTATCTGGAGGCAGGTGGTGACTGGCCCGAGATGGTGCTGGACGAGCCCTTTGGTGGCATCGTGCTGCGACCAGGCGAGAGTTATATCCGCACCTACTACCGCGCCTGGGGGGTGGGTCGGCTGGAATACACACCCCGATTCAGCGACAGCAGTTACCGTGCCGGTCTTGTCACAGAAGAGAATACGACGGTGGTTGCTGGCACCCTCGCCGCAGCGGACCCGGCGCAACCGGCGACGGTCACCTTCGCTGTTGGCTGTCCGTACGTCCTGACGGCGGGCGAACTGACTGTGCAACTGGCGCGCGGAGACAACATCCGTGCCTGGATCCGTGTGTGTGATGAACACACGACAGCGCCAGCGGAGGCCGGTCGCAGACTGCCACCCCTGGCGCATGAGTGAACACAGCTGCAACTGCGGCGCGATGCCGCTGGTGCTGCCACGGCAGATTTTGACGCCGAGATCAACGGCTGCTTCGAGGGCTACGAACTGCGCCTGCAATTTGATGGTCATACCGCTCTTGCCGGTCTGCACCTGGTGAGCCACTTCCAGCTCAATCGGTACTCGCTGCCCCATCTGCTTGCCGGGCCCAACACCGTGCACATCACGGCGCACCGGTTTGGTTCGCCCCTCACGGTGCGCTACGAATGGTCCGAGGGACCCGACTGGGAAGAGCCTCGCCTTGTGGAGCATACCGTTGAGCAGGATTCGACGATTGCCCTCGATGTGGTGGGACCGGCCTGTCCACGCATGCGGGCGCTGACCTTTTCAGCGTAGCAGGCGTGCGACAACCCTCTCCGATCCTATTATTACCGACGGAATGTGCTTCCCGTGCCCCCGATATAGGCTGGAGATTTGATCGATGATCCGTGAACCAGAAGAGCAGCAGATCTTTGACCTGTACGACGACTACTGCCATGGCCGCATTGAACGGCGCGAGTTCTTCAGCCGCTCGGCAGCGATCACGGTCGGCGGCATGTCCGCACTGGCATTGGCGGAAGGCATGCTGCCCAACTATGCCGAAGCCATGACCGTGTCCTTCACCGATGCGCGCATCAAAGCGACGTGGGTGGACTATGACTCACCGGGTGGCAACTCCGGCGCGATGCGCGGTTATCTCGTGCGGCCCACGGTGGACGGGCCCTTTCCGGCGGTTCTTGTCATTCACGAGAACCGCGGGCTGAACCCGTACGTGCAGGATGTCGCCCGCCGCGTAGCGGCCGCTGGATTTCTGGCGCTGGCGCCGGATGGCCTGTCCCCTGTCGGCGGTTATCCCGGCAACGACGATGATGGACGCACCTTGCAGAGCAACCTCGACAGCGACAAGCTGCGGCAGGATATCGTCAACAGTGCCCGCTGGCTGAAGACACACACGCTTGCCACCGGCAAGCTGGGGGCGACCGGCTTCTGCTGGGGCGGCAGCACGACCAACCATCTTGCCGTGACGCTGGGCAGCGAACTGCAGGCCGGTGTTCCCTTCTATGGCAGCGGACCCGATCCGGCGGATGTGCCGAAGATCAAGGCCGCCATGCAGATGCACTACGCCGAGAATGATGAACGAGTCAATGCCACGCGCCCCGGTTATGAAGCCGCCTTGAAGGCGGCAGGTTTGCCCTACGAGATGTATACCTACCCGGGCACAGGTCACGGATTTCATAACAACTCGACGCCTCGATACGTCGAGGCCGCTGCAGATCTGGCTTGGGAGCGCACCATCGGCTGGTTCCGCAAGCATCTGGCATCGTAGCATGGACCGATACAGCCACCCCTTGCCTGCGGCGCGGGACTAGGCGTAGGTCCTGTTGTAGCCAACACCACCTGAACCGAGGAACAACATGCCCATCAAAGTCGCCGTCATCGGTGCCGGCAGCATCGGCTTCACCCGCCGCCTGATGCGGGACATTCTCTCCGTCCCGGAACTGGCCGACACAGCCTTCGCCTTCCACGACATCAACCGGCGCAATCTCGACATGATCGCGCAGCTGGCTCAGCGCGACATCAACGCCAATCACCTGCCCGCAACGCTGACCACGTCCACCGACCGGCGCCAGGCCCTCGAGGGTGCCCACTACGTGCTCAACACGACTCGCATCGGCGGCCTCGAGGCTTTCCAGAGCGACATCGATATCCCGCTCAAGTATGGCATCGATCAGTGTGTGGGCGACACGCTCTGCGCTGGCGGTATCATGTACGGCCAGCGCAACATTCCGCAGGTGCTGGCTTTCTGTGACGATATGGCCGAAGTCTCGGCCGATGGGGTGTTGTTCCTCAACTACGCCAACCCCATGGCGATGAATACCTGGGCCGCCAACAAGTACGGTGGCGTTGATACGATCGGGCTGTGCCATGGGGTGCAGGGGGGCCACCGGCAGATCTGCAGCGTCATCGAACTGCTCGTCAACAGGGGCAGGAAGCCGGACAGTCGCGGCTATCGCACGGTGACCAAGAAGGAAGTCGACATCATCTGCGCCGGCATCAACCACCAGACCTGGTACATCCAGGTGTTGTACGACGATCAGGACTGGACGGATCGTCTGCTGGAGGGTTTCGAGCGTCATCCCGTCTACAGCAGGACCGAGAAGGTTCGCATCGACATGTTGCGCCGTTTCGGCTACTACACCACCGAGTCCAATGGCCATGTCTCCGAGTACGTGCCGTGGTACCGCAAGCGCACCAACGAGATTCGCAAATGGATCGACATGTCGAGCTGGATCAACGGCGAAACCGGCGGCTACCTGCGTGTCTGCACCGAAGGGCGCGACTGGTTCGAGACGGACTTTCCGAACTGGCTGAAGCAGGAGCCGCCCGTGTTCAGCTACGATACCCGCTCCGAAGAGCATGGCAGCTGGATCATCGAGGCGCGCGAGACGGGGCGCGTCTATCGTGGCCATTTCAACGTTGTCAACGACGGCTGCATCGCCAATCTGCCGTTGGATGCCGTCATCGAAACACCGGGCTACATCGATCGCAATGGTCTGTCCATTCCGCAGATCGGTGATCTGCCGATGGCCTGTGCAGCGATCTGCTCCGCTTCCATCCACGTCCAGCGGCTGGCGGTGGAGGCCGCCGTCCAGGGGGATGTGGATCTGCTCCGGCAGGCGATGATGCTCGATCCTCTCACGAGCGCCGTCTGTGACCCGGATGAAATCTGGCAGATGACGGACGAAATGCTTGTGGCCCAGGCCAAGTGGCTGCCTCAGTACAGAGCATCGATCCCGGCCGCGAAGAAGCGCCTCGCCGCAGGCAAACCGCTCGGTACGCGCAAGACCAGAGGCGCGGCACGGCTGAAGACAAAGACAGCCGCTGAGCAACGGCGGGACAGGGCCGCCGCCCAGCGCAACGCCGATGCTGCCGACAAGGGCGATCTGCTCGGGAAGAAGCCGGCAAAGAGCCGCCGGAAGGTCTGAGCGACGGGTCGTGCGTATCCTGCTTCTCGGTGGCAACGGCTTTCTCGGGCCCCACGTCGTTACCGAACTCGAGGGGGATCACGAGCTTGTCGTCACCGACGTGGCCCCCGTCAAATCGCCTCACGAGACGCAGCAGGTGGACATCGCCCATCTGGACCAGGTGCGCCGGGCGGCACGGGGCACGGATGTGATCATCAACTGCGCCGTGACACGCACGCATCGCCGGCGCGCCTTCGAGGTCAACACCCTGGGGACGTTGAACGCGCTGACGGCGGCTGTTGAACTCGGCCATGGGCGTCTCATCAACACCGGGCCGCGTTTCACCCTGGCGGGACCGGCCTATCTCGATACCGACTTCGGTCTCCACGAACAGATTCCGCCGCACCCCGGGACGCTGCTCTACGCCTTGAGCAAGTCCCTCGGCCATGAGATCTGTCGCATCTTTGCCGACCAGTACCCGATCCATGTGTTGACGATGATCGTCTCCAGCTTTGTCGCGGCAGATCCACCTGCTGGCTGGCGTGGTGAGATGAACCCCTTTGCTGTAACCTACGCCGATGCCGCCCGCGCAATTCGCTGCGCGCTGGAGGTAGACTCCAAGCGCCTTCCCTCCCGTTGTGAGGCGTTTTTCGTCACCGTTGACCTGCCCCAGCAGCAATGCCTGAGCCGCAAAGCGTACGAGTTGCTGCGCTGGACGCCCCGGGACCGTCTCGAAGCCTGGTGGCACACGGGCTCAGCGGTTGGGTCTACTTCTTGTCGAGGGACGTGATGTAGGCGACGAGGTCGAGGATCGCCTGATCGTCCTCCAGCAGTTGCGCCTGTGGCACCATCAACTTGCCCTCGGCGTCATCGGCATGGTAACCCCGCACGCCGCTGCGGAAATTCTGCATTTGCTTGGCAAGATACCAGCCATGCTGCCCCGCCAGCCATGGCGCCTTCTGCTGCTCATTGCCACCAGCGTCACTGCCGTGACAGGTGCTGCAGATGGTGTACGTGGGCTGCCCCTTGAGAGCGTCCCCCTTGCCCTTGTCCGCCGGCTTCCCCGGATCGATGCTGGCGATATAGGCAACGACGTCATCGACCTTTTGCTCCGTGGACAGCAGTTTGGCCATGGGTGCCATCTGCTTGCCCTGCTGATCCTGCGGATGGGCCCCGCGCACCCCTGCCTGAAATTTCTTCAGCTGTCGCTTCAGATACCACGGTGCCTGACCCGACAAGCGGGGGGTCTGGAAAGCACGCATGCCCTCACCCTTCAGACCATGGCATGACATGCAGGTCATGAAGGTCGTGCGACCTTTCTTCGGATCTCCGGGCAGCGACGCCAATGCAGCGACGCGCGCTGCCGCCTGCAGTTCTATATGACGCTGCTCATAACGCGCCATCTCGCGCGCCTCCGCTTCCAGCCGGTCCACCTCCCTGGCGGCATCACGCGCAGCGAGGCGTTCTGCCAACGCTGCCCGAGCCGAATTCGTGTGTGTGTGCGCAGCTGCCACGACCCCCAGATTGCACAGCATGATCAGCAGGATGGGAGCCCATTTCGCAAAAGACATATTCAACCTCAAATCATGTGATAGGAGCGGCCGGTTGTCGTTGCACGACCCGTCCGTCTTGCGTTATAATATATCTGTATCCGATTATCTTTTGACATGGAACCTATTGAAGATAAAAGACAAAGCCAGTGCAGTGGACAACCTGAGCCTCCATGCAGGCGATTTCGCCGAGGAATCTCCAGATGTCTCACAGGTGTCCCACTGTGACATGGACGCCTCTTATGTTGTTGGATTTTTGTCCCGCTGTGGCAGTTGTGTCCCGACAAAGGACCTCGAGGTCGATTGGACCCCGATTTGCGAAGGGGCGTCGATGACCGGTGTCCACCAGGACTGAGTTGGTAACAAGTGCAGGACGACCGTTTGGGTCATGCAATCACACCATGTAGCAGAGAGGGAACTGATGGACAAGCAGAATCAGGAGCAGCAGGAGGGACTGTCCCGTCGTGACATGCTCAAGATCGGCGGGTTGGGCGGTCTGGCTCTGACGGCGACCGGTATGATCGGCGGCGTCATGCCAGTCGAAGGCCAGGCTGGTCATCAATCCGTTGACATAGCCCCGGGCGAACTGGATTAATATTACGGCTTCTGGTCCGGCGGCCAGAGCGGCGAGGTCCGTATCCTGGGCCTGCCGTCGATGCGGGTACTCAAACGGATCCCCGTTTTCAACTTTGACTGCACGTACGGTCACGGCGTGTCGAATTACACCAAGGCCCTGCTCAAGGGTAAGAAGACAGGTGACACACACCATTTCCACCTGTCCTATCAGGATGGCTGGTACGACGGTCAGTACGGTTTCGTCAACGATAAGGCTCAGGCCCGCCTGGCACGGATTCGCCTCGACTACATGGAGACGGATGCCATCTGTGAGATCCCGAACTCTCAGGGCACACATGGCATCTTCCCGTCACGCCACACGCTGAAGGATGTCTACTGCAACTCGGAATTCGCCACGCCCATCGACAACAACGGCCTGACGGCCGATGACATGGATGCCTATGTGGCGCTGCACACCTGTATCGATGCCAGGAAAATGACGCCGAAGTGGCAGGTCGCGGTAAACGGCAATCTTGACCTGTGTGCCACCGACTACGAAGGCAAGTACTCGATGGGCACCTGCTACAACAGCGAGAAGGGCGCGACCCTGCCGGAGATGATGGGCAACGACCGGGACTGGCTGGCCGTATTCAACATTGCCGCCATCGAGAAGGCCGTTGCCGCAGGCAAGGGCTTCACCATCGGCACGTCGAAAGTGCCGGTTCTTGATGGCCGCGTAGACGGCAACCCCTACGTTCTCTACATCCCGATCCCGAACAACCCCCACGGTGTCAACGTCGATCCCACAGGTCGCTACGCGATCTGCTCCGGTAAGCTGTCACCGACCTGCTCGGTCGTGGACCTGCAGAAAATCGACGCCGCTTTTGCCGGCACCATCCAGCCCCGCGATACCGTCGTCGCTGAACCCGAAGTCGGTCTCGGCCCTCTGCATACCGCCTTCGACGGCCGCGGCAACGCCTACACCTCGCTGTTCCTCGACTCCGCCGTCGTCAAGTGGAGCATCGCCAAGGCCGTCGCTGGTGAAAACCCGATTCTGGACAAGCTGGACATCCATTACCAGATCGGTCACATCAACGCCTCCAACAGCGAGACCCGGCGCGCCGACGGCAAGTGGTTGATCTCGCTCAACAAGTTCTCCAAGGACCGCTTCCTCTCGGTCGGTCCCATGCATCCGGAGAACGAACAGCTCGTCGACATCTCCGGCGAGAAGATGCGCGTCGCCCACGACTCGGCAGCCCACCCTGAGCCACACGATGCCGTCATCGCTTCGCCGGAGCCGTTCAAGCCGAAGAAGCGCTGGGACCGTGCCGACCGGAAATTCGACTTCGAACGCAAGCTCGCCGCCAAACATGGTGTCGAACTGGAGACGACGAACCAGGTCATCCGCGAGGGCAACAAGGTTACCGTCTTCATGACGAGCGTGGCGCCCAATTACGGCCTGAACGAAGTCCGCGTGAAGAAGGGTGACGAGGTCACGATCGTGCAGACCAATGTCGACGAGGTCGATGACCTGTCCCATGGTTTCTGCCTGTCACACTACGACATCAACGTCGGTGTGGCACCCTTCGAAACCGTGTCTGTGACCTTCACCGCCGACAAGGTGGGTGTGTTCTGGTACTACTGCCCCTGGTTCTGTCACGCGCTGCACCTTGAGATGCGGGGCCGCTTCATCGTCAGCTAGTACTGCGAAGCCGCACAGTCGTTACGTTTGCTACGGGAAATGGATGCGCGCGATGAAGGGTCGTGCGCACCCCTCCCGTTCCTGTCCCACAACAACCGAAAGATCCGGAATGTCGATCGTTCTGGCGTGCGTGGCAGCCCTCATTCTGACCACCATGCCCGCCACCGCCGTGTCCCATCTCGAGGTGCGCGATGGTCAGCCGATCTGCCTGCCGCAGCAGTACGTTCCCGCGTCCTTTCCCGGGGCGACCTGGCAACAGATCGACATCGATGGCAAACCTGTCATGGAAGCCCGTCGCGATGGTGATGCAGTAGGATATCTGTTCCTGTCGCATCAACTCGACAAGATGGTGGCCTACTCCGGCAAACCGCTGGAGATCCTCGTCGCCCTGACAGCCGATGGGACCATCGAACAGGTGGACCTGATCGACCATCATGAGCCGATCCTGCTGATCGGCATACCGGAGCAGGTGCTGCACGACTACATCGATCAGTACGAAGGCCGGAACATCGAGCAGCTTCTGCGCGACAACATCGCCGGCAGGTCACAGATCTCACTCGACGGTGTCTCCGGCGCCACGGTGACGGCCCTCGTCGCCGATCAGGTCGTGTATACCGGGGCCCGCATCATCGCCCAGGAGATCGGCTTGCTCGCTCGCGCCGGTGCGCAGGCGGCACGGCTGAACGAGCGTTTCGAGAAGCTGACCTGGCCCCAGTTGGCTGAGAAGGGACTGCTGCGTCATGTGACGCTCAGCGCCGCCGAAGTGCACGGTGGGAGTTCGGCGGCGGAGGAGGATTGGCTCGATCTCTCCTTTGGTATTCTCAATCAGCCGTCTCTTGGGATCAACCTGCTCGGCGAAGAGGTCTACCAGTCGCTGCTGGCCGACTACCCGGGCAAGACCCTGCTGATTCTGCTCAACAACGGCAGCTACTCCTTCCGCGGCTCCGGATTCGTGCGGGGCGGCATCTTCGATCGCCTGCAGGTGACCCAGGGGTTGGAGATGATCCGCTTCCGCGACACAGACTACCACTACCAGTTCCGCATCGCCCTCGAAGACGCACCATCGATCCACGAGAAGGCGATCTTCATCGTGCCCACGGCAACCTTCAACGGTGCCTCGCCCTGGGAACTGGAAGTACTCGTCAGCGAGCGCTTTTTCGACACCTCGAAGTCAAAAACGTTCATGCATTTCAAGGCACCTTTCGAGATGCCTGCCGAATACGTCATCGCCCCCCAGGCGGCCTTTGGAGACCTGGGCAACCCGTCGATGATGGGGCGCATCTGGTCGGGCAAGATCGTCTGGATCTGCCTCTACGTACTCCTGTGGACGATCGTCCTGCTGTCCTTCGCCTTCCGCGAGAGGATCTCGAAGAACCGCAAGTTCCTTGAGCGTTTCCATCTGGCCATTCTGTTCTGCTCGATTCTGTTGCTCGGGATCGGCCAGAAGGGACAGCCATCGGTGGTCAACATCTTCACCTTCGTCGACGTGCTGCGCTCGGGCAGCGGCCTGGGAATCTTCCTGACGGAGCCCTTTCTCTTTGTCTCCTGGATCTGCATTACCGTGGGCACCATTCTCTGGGGACGTGGCCCCTTCTGCGGCTGGATCTGCCCATTTGGCGGCGTGCTGGAGATCCTGCACACGGTGCGCAACAAGGTGATCCCGCGGCGTTGGCACAAAATGTGGGAAATGCCGGATCACTGGCATCATCGTCTGAAGTTCATCCCCTACGTGACGTTCCTGGGGTTGCTGGGTGTATCGCTGTTCTCCCTCAACCTCACCGAGATGATCGCCGAGATGGAGCCCTTCAAGACCACCTGGCTGGTGGGGGTCACCAACAGGCCATGGTACCTGGCGCTGTACTGGGTCTGGCTGCTGGTCATGGGACTCATCACGGTGCGTTTCTTCTGCCGCTACCTGTGTCCTCTCGGTGGCTACCTGGCGATCCTGTCACGCTTCCAGATCTTCAAACTGCCGCGGCGCAATTTCTGTACGGTATGCAAGATCTGCACGAAGGGCTGCTCCACGCGGGCCATCGACGAACAGGGCGTCATCGACTCCAAGGCATGTTTCGGCTGCCTGGAATGCACCAATCAAATGAACGATGCCGCCGTCTGTCCGCCACTGCTCAAGGCCGAAATCTGGGAAAAGTATGAGGAGGGCACACGTGTCAGCGCATAGCTGGCTGGTGCTGGTGCTGGCGGCGGCAGTCGTCGATCCTGCAGGGGCGGACATCGACCTGCAGAATCTGGTGAATCAGGCGGCCCCCGGAGATACGCTGCACCTGCTCACAGGCCGCTATTCGTCGGCGCGCATCGACAAGCCTCTGACACTTGTCGGCCAGGGCGCCAGCACCGTGATCGACGCGGGCGGCAGTGGCCATTGCCTGGCCCTGCTGGCGGCAGGTATTACCGTGCGCAATCTGATGGTGTCCGGCAGTGGCCTCGACGTGGGCAAGAAGGAAAGCGGCATCTGGATCGACAAGGTCGCTCACGACGCGCACATCGACAGCGTGCTCGTCGAAGGCTGCGGCTTTGGCATCTGGGCCAATTCTGCCACACGGCCACGGATCACGGGCTGCCACATCATTGGCGGCGCCGATGCCGCCATCATCTCCGATCTGGGAAATGGCATCCACCTGTTCAACGTGACCGACGGTCATGTGGCGGGTAATCACATCGAGGCCGGGCGCGATGGGATCTACATTTCCAACTCCAGTGGCTGTCTGCTTGAGAACAACCACATCGATCGGGCGCGCTTCGCCATTCACTACATGTATTCCCATGGCAACCGCGTCATTGGCAATGTCGCCGACAGTTCTTCTGTCGGCATTGCCCTGATGTACTCAAAGGGCATTCAGGTGCTCAACAATCGGGTGCGCGCCGGCCACACCCACGGCATGCTGCTGCGCAATCTGTACTACAGTCGTATCGACGGCAATCAGGTGCGCGGCAGCCAGGACGGCCTGTTCTTCAGCGGCTGCAGTTACGACACCCTGAGCAACAATCTTGTCGCCGACAACCTCATCGGCATCCACCTTTCGGCCTCGCCCGACAACGAGGTCCACGGCAACGCTTTCGTGCGCAACGCCGAGCAACTCAGCTTTCAGGACTTCAAGACGATGTTCTGGGATGGCGCCCACGGCGGCAATTACTGGAGCGACTACATCGGTTGGGACCGCAATGGCGATGGTGTAGGCGACAAGGGGCATTTCCCCAGCGATGTTGCCGCCTATCTTGTGCAACGCTTCCCCGCTGTGCGCCTCGTCCTGCATTCACCCGCCATGGTGCTGCTGCAGGGGCTGGAGGCGCAGTTCCCCGTGCTGCGCCCCCCGGGCCTGTGGGAACTGAAACCATTGATGTTCAACCCCCTGTCTTCGGGAAGCTGAACGTGAACGAACTGTGTCGTCTGCATCAGATCCACATGGGCTACGGTCGCGAGGTCGTACTGCGTGGGGTGGACCTGCCGATTCAGCGGGGCAGCATCCTGGGCCTCGTGGGCGAAAATGGCTCCGGCAAGAGCACCCTGCTGAAGATCCTCTCCGGCGTCCTGCGGCCCGACAGCGGCGACCTGCGCCGCGCAGGGGGGCGCCCCAGGGTGGGCTACATGCCGGAGAACTGCCAGTGGTACCCCTATCTCAGCGGCGCTCAGGTCCTGCGCTACTTCGCCAGCTACGTCAGTGCCTCCGTCAACGATCAGCAGGCGATTCTGACTCGTGTCGGCCTGTGGGAAGCGCGCGACAAGAAGGTGGCCGCCTATTCCAAGGGCATGAAGCAGAAACTGGGTCTGGCCCAGGCGCTTTTGGGTGCGCCGGAAC
>JAQCJA010000075.1 GCA_027593305.1 bacterium | reverse complement strand
GCCAGCCGCTACATCTGGCAGGACTGCCTCAACAGCGGCCGCCACGCGGGCGTCTTCGCGATTGATGAGGCGAACCAGATCAAGCGTTGCAAGCTCGTCCATATCTTCGCTGGCCGGATTGCGCTGCTCGGTGAGCAGACGGGACCAATCGGTCATGGCAGATGCCGTCAACAGTGGAGGGGAGAATGGCCGAACTCGTAGAAAACGGGCGCCGCGCAACTACGGCAGCCCATGGCTCATCGACGTGCTAGTATAAAAGCGGGTGCCCCTGGCAGCAAAGCGTCATGAAACAAGAGCCTCGGGATGCCGGGCTGAATTGTCCGGGCAGGGGGAGGGCCATATATTGAAGTCCTTATCTGACAAACGGTTACAACTTTTTCCGAGATCGATATGACAAGCGAAATGCCAACGCAGTACGATCCGCAGCACTGTGAAAACACCTGGTATTCGCGCTGGGAAGAGGCTGGCTATTTCCGCGCCCGCCCCAACCCGGACCGCAAGCCGTACTGCATCACGATCCCGCCACCAAATGTCACCGGTGAACTGCACATGGGGCACGCCGTGCAGCATGCGATCCACGACAATGTGACGCGACGCAAGCGCATGCAGGGGTACGAAACACTCTGCCTGCCGGGTACCGACCACGCCGGCATCGCCACACAGATGAAGGTCGAGGAAAAACTTGCGCGCGACGAAGGCAAAACCCGTTACGACGTTGGTCGCGCCGGGCTGATCGAGCGCATCTGGGCGTGGCGCGAGACCTACGGCGACGCCATCTACAATCAGCTGCGAAAACTGGGTTGCAGTTACGATTGGGAACGCTCCCGCTTCACTCTCGATGAAGGGTACGTTGCCGCGGTGCTGAAGGCCTTTGAGGCGTTTCATGCACACGGCTGGATCTACCGGGGGACGCGCATGATCAACTGGTGCCCGAAATGCGGCACGGTGATCTCGGACCTGGAGACGGAAGAGCGGCTGACGCAGGGGAAACTGTGGCACATCCGCTACCCCGGGATCGCCGGTGGGCCCGATGTAACCGTGGCGACAACACGTCCTGAGACCATGCTCGGCGATACGGGCGTCGCGGTGCACCCGAAGGATGTGCGCTGGCAAGAGGCTGTCGGTCAACACGTGCTGCTGCCCCTCATGGAGCGGCCCATCCCGATCGTCGCCGATGAGTACGCCGACCCGGAGATGGGGTCCGGCGCCGTCAAGGTTACCCCGGCCCACGATCCCAATGACTATGAGATCGGCGCGCGTCACGGTCTGGCGCAGATCTCTGTTATTGGTTTTGACGGGAATATGACCGAACACGCCGGCGCCTGGGCCGGCCAGGACCGCTATGAGTGTCGCAGGCAGGTTGTTGCCGCCCTTGTTACAGCGGGTCTGCTGGTACAGATCGACGACCACGAACATGCAATCCCACACCATGACAAGTGTGGCACCGTGATCGAGCCACTGCCTATGGAGCAGTGGTTCATGAACATGGAGCCTCTGGCGGACAAGGTCCGTCCACACCTGCAAGGCACAGATGCCGCCGACCAGGTTCGCTACACGCCGGATCGGTACCGGGGATATGCACTGGAGTGGATCAGCAACATTCGCGACTGGGCCCTGTCCCGGCAGATCTGGTGGGGACATCGGATCCCGGCCTGGTACTGCGCCGACTGTTCCGGCGATGGCCTGGCCCCGCTGGGAGGTCTCGACAGGGCGGCAGCCCTTGCCGATGGTGCCTTCCGTGTGTCGATGGAAGCCGGCGCTCGTCCCATTGTCGCCGCCACTCGCCCTGCGGCCTGCCCGGACTGTGGCGCGGATCGACTGGTGCAGGATCCCGACGTACTGGACACCTGGTTCTCCTCCGCCCTGTGGCCCTTTGCCACGCTCGGCTGGCCGGAGAAGACAGCGGATCTTGCCTATTTCCACACTACGGATCTGATGATCACGGGCAGAGACATTCTCAATCTCTGGGTGCTGCGTATGATCATGACGGCAGCGGAGTTCATGGAGGAAATTCCCTTCCGGCAGGTGCTCATCCACCCAACGATCCTGACGAAGGATGGCAAGCGGATGAGCAAGAGCCTTGGCACGGGACTCAATCCGCTGGACCTTGTGAGCCTCTATGGTGCCGATGCCACACGCTACAGTCTGCTGGCGCAGTGCGGCACCACTCAGGACGTCCGTTTTGACGCCGAGATCGAGAACAACGTGGTCCAGTCCAGTATCAGCGCTGAGGCGGGACGGAATTTCTGCAACAAACTGTGGAACGCCGCCCGCTACGTCCTGATGAACGTTGGTGCCGAAGGCACCCCTGTGGCCCGCTGTGGCGGCGGCGAACTTGCCGATCGCTGGATCCTCAGCCGGCTGGCACAGACAGTCCGTGTCATAGATGAGGCTCAGGAAGTCTTCCGCTTCAGCGACGTAACGCGCGCTCTGCACGATTTTCTCTGGCGGGATTACTGCGACTGGTATATCGAACTGGTCAAGCCCCGTCTGCTGTCCGGATCAGCGGAGGAACGCACTCACGTCCAGGGAATTCTGGTGCACGTACTGGAACAGGCACTGCGCCTGATGCACCCCGTCATGCCCTTCGTCACGGAAGAAATCTGGCAGCAGCTGCCCCTGGGCCCGCAGCGTCCAGCCAGCTTGATGATCGCAGACTGGCCACATGTCGATGCGGCCGCGATCGACGTTGCTGCTGAGGCAGACATGTCTTTCCTGCAGGAGGTGATTTCGGCGGCTCGAACCATTCGCAGCGAGTTGAATGTGCCACAGGGCAAGAGAGTGCCGCTGGTGCTCGTGGCGGGCTCCGCTTCTTCCTGCCAGAGACTGCAGGACAACCGTGCCGATATAGGGACTCTGGTCGGGGCCGCAAGTGTTGCAGTCGGCATGGACCTTGAGCAGCCACCATCCTCGGGAAGTGCCGTGGTCGCTGACGTCGAGATCTACATCCCTCTTGAAGGGTTGATCGATAGCGAGGCCGAAGGCAAGCGTCTGCGTAAGGAAATCGACAAGTTCCAGGGACTGATTGCCAGTCTCGAGAAAAAACTGTCAAACGAGACCTTCCTGCAGAAGGCACCGACATCTGTGGTGGATAAGGAACGGCAGAGACAGGAAGAGTACCGCACGAACGTGCGCAAGCTTTCCGCCAGCCTTGAGGCTCTTAATACATGAAAAGACAATGGTTTCACCATCTGGGTGCTGTCGCGCTGCTGCTTGGCAGCATCCCGGGATTTGCCTTTACGCCGCCACGGATCGTCGGGGTTCTCAATCAGACCGACTCGGGCAGCATGTCGGCAACCGAGCTTGCCGACCGTCGCTACGTCATCGATAAGGGCCAGGTACAAAGCGTCAATCGAGGCGATATCCTCAACGTCTACCGCGAGACTCGATTGTCGCGGAGGATTCCGGTACCGCTGCGACTGTTCATCGGCACAATGACGATCACCGACGCTCAGCAGCAATCCTCCATTGGTCTGTTCTCCGCCAATGTTGCGATCATGTCACAAAGCGTGATCAAGTACAAGACGGCGATCAAGGGGGACATCGTTGTGCCTCGACTGATTATCGACTCCGGGGTGTTGTTCGATCCGGGAGCCTTCGAACTGAAGCCTGCGGCGGCTGAGGAATTTTCCAAGGTTGCGGAATTCGTAAAGCTCTTCTCGCCTGCCAAACTCGTCATCGAGGGCCACACCGATGCTGACGGCGAGCAAGCTGACAACATGCGTCTTTCCGAACAGCGCGCCCAGCAGATCATGAAGTATCTCGTCAACGAGTACGCCTTCATCACCCCGGCCATGGTGGAAGCCAAAGGCTTCGGTGAAGCGCAACCCATCGTGCCGAATGACACACCGGAAAACAAAGCCCTCAATCGGCGCATCGAGGTCATCGTCTGGGAATAGACCCGTTGATCCTTGATTCTCTCACAACTGCCGCCCTTGCTGCCGAACTGGCAGCCGATCATGTGGGACAACACATCCGCCGGGCTCATGCCGATGAAGCCGGCCTCGATATGTTGCTGGGCGCCGACGGCGCCAGAGATTCGGCCACCCTCCTGCAACTCCGCTTCGGTCCACACGGCTCACTGAAGCTGGCCCCAGGCGGACAGATCCACGCGGGTGTTGGGCGGACGCGCTATCTGGAGGGGTCTCGAATTGACAGCATTGCTGCTGTCACCGGTGACCGGGTACTGCAGCTCCAGCTGAGTCGTATCGACGCCGCGTCACAACGAACCCACGGCTTGCTCCATATTGTTCTGATCCCACCGTATTTCCGCGCCGTTCTCGTGTCACAGCTTCATGGCCGCATCCTTGGTGTCTGGGCTGCAGGAACAGACCGCCATGCACCGACGCACGGGACGCCCTACGTGCCACCTGCGAGTCCTGCCGATCGCCTCCTGCCAGGCCTTGACGACATCGGCGTCTTTGTGTCGAGACTGCTGCTTCAGCAGGGGCCTGTGGAGCAAGCCCTGCGTCTGACGATTTCCGGCGTCGACCGTCATCTTGCGACCTGCATCTGTACCGCTGCCGGGATCGATCCAGACAGCCCCACGGCAGGTATTCCACCAGAGGATGCCCGGGTTCTATGGACATCGGCTGAAGCATTGTGGGCCCTGCGCGGAGGTCCTGTCTGCCGCTGGACTCGGGGTCGCAGCCGTGTGTCAGTCGCGGCCCCGGAAGGCTCCGAGGCAACTGTGACCCGGTACCCGTCTGTTTGCGCCGCCCTGCGGGCGGACGCCGCAGTGTCGGCTGACGAGGCACAGCCTGGGGCGAAAGGCCAACGCGTGCGGCTTGCCCGAGGCCTGCGAATTCTGCAATGCCGGGCGGCAGGTCTGCAGGCCGACCTGGACGAAGTGGCGACAGCGGCGACGCTGGAGCGCACGGGGAACTCGCTGATGGCAGCGGCAGCGACGATTCAACCCGGAGGGAGTGGTCGGATCCCGGATGCGCACGATGCGGCTGGAACAGTGATGATCGATGTGCAGTTGGCACCCGGAGAAACGCCCGTGCAGCAGGGCGCAAGGCTGCTGCGCCGGGGCGCAAAGATGCGCCGGCGCGCCGACTTGCTGCCGCCAAAGCTGCACCGCGTGCACGAACTGATCTTCGAGACAGAAAGACTTCTCGACCGCCTGGGTGGGGCCGGGAATTTACCGGAGGATGCGATGGAACGCTGGGAGCGACGGGTGGAACTGCGTCAGTCCCCGTCCCGCGAAGCGGAGACCGACCGCAAGCAGACGGACGACCGTCAGGGTGCCCGCCCGCGACGCTATATCACCAGCACGGGGTGGTCGGTGTGGGCCGGTCGCAGCAACCACGAGAATGACATCGTGACCCACCGGTTGGCAGCACAGAATGATGTGTGGTTCCACGCCCACGGGTACGCCGGATCCCATGTCATACTTCGGCGGGAGGGCCGCCATGAAGAACCCAGCAACCGGACACTTGAAGAGGCCGCGGGTGTCGCCGCATACTGGAGCAAGGGACGTACGGCGAACAAGGTCCCGGTGGTCTATACCCTCGCCAAGTACGTGTCCAAACCGCGCGGAGGCGCCCCCGGCCTGGCCGTGATGAAACGGGAGAAAACGATCATGGTACGTCCCGCACTTCTGGCCGAAGAGGAGCAGGAATGAGTCTGTCCACGGGTATCGTGGGGCTGCCGAATGTCGGCAAGTCGACCTTGTTCAATGCTCTGACGAGGAGCGGGGTCGCCGCCGCCAACTATCCCTTCTGCACGATCGAACCGAATGTCGCGATCGTCGAAGTTCCTGACAGCAGGCTGCAACGACTGCAGGCTCTGCTGCAGCCTGAGGCATGTATCTCCACGGTGATTCAGTTCACTGACATCGCCGGCCTCGTGCGCGGCGCCAGCAAGGGGGAGGGGCGGGGCAACCAATTTCTCGCCGAGGTACGCAGCGCCGATGCCCTGCTCCACGTAGTTCGCTGTTTTGCTGATGACAGTGTGTCCCATGTGGAATCGACGATCGATCCCGTGCGCGACGCAGACACGGTGCTGACCGAACTGCTGCTTGCCGATCTTGAGATCACCGAGCGCAATCTGCCGACGCTGGACAAGGTGGTTCGGTCGGACCCGCAATCGGTGCGTAAAATGGAACTGGCAGCCTTGCAGAGAGCTCACGCGGCTCTCACCGACGGCGTTACCGTCCGCGATGCCAATCTTGGTGCCGAGCAACGGGCCACCCTTC
The DNA here is from genome assembly GCA_027593305.1 of bacterium. Taxonomy (GTDB): domain Bacteria; phylum Latescibacterota; class UBA2968; order UBA8231; family UBA8231; genus UBA8231. The sequence goes on along the minus strand of JAQCJA010000075.1, from coordinate 7,453 downwards.
GTGGCTATGCGTTCCTCACCGACAAACCAATCATGCTGGTCGCCAACGTTGCTGAGGACGATGCCGTGGATGGTGGCCAAAGCATCGATTCCCTGCGCCACAGACACCCAGAGCAGAGGATTGTCGTCGTCTCGGCACAGATCGAGGCGGAGATCTCGCAACTCGATGCCGACGAAGCGGGCGCATTTCTCACAGATATGGGGCTGGCAGAAAGCGGCGTCGATACGCTCGTGCGCGCCACCTACGAGTTACTGGATCTGATCACGTTCTACACCCTGGCCAACAACAAGCTGCAGGCGTGGCAACTGCCGCGTGGGACAACGGCACCGGTTGCCGCCGGTGGCATTCACAGCGACATGGAATCCGGGTTTGTTCGCGCCGAGGTAACATCTGCGGACCACCTGGAGGGGGCTGGCGGGCAGATGTCCAGGTTGCGCAGCTCCGGCCAGTTGCGGGCCGAGGGTCGCGACTACGCAATCCGTGATGGGGATGTCGTCACGTTCCTGTTCAAGAGTTGACCCACGGCCATCGCGGTCGTCTTGAGAGCTTCAGAAATGAGCGTGCAGACTCAGGCTCAGACCATCTGCATTGCCCTTGGCATCCTGCGGCACGCTGTCGCGCAATTGGTAGGCGATACTGCCGGTGAGAAAGGGTGTCAGAAAGGCGTCAACGCTGAGACTCACACGACTGCGTTCGTCTTCTTCGACTGCATCGAAGGGATCATGAAAATCGAAGGCAGCGCGCAGATTGATCGCCTGGTGTACCCACATGTCAACACTGGTGAAGGCAACAAATTGGTCATTGCTGACACCGGAGGCCGTTTCCGCAACCCAGTCTGCCTCACCGGTCCACGTCAATGGCCCCATGCGGACTGAGGCGAACGGTCCGTACACGACGCGCTCAGCGCCGGGTGGGTTGTTGTAGGCAAAGGAGGCACCAAGCACAACAGGACTGTGCCACCAGGTCAGAACACTCGATACCTGTTTTCCCGCATCGTTGTCCCGGCCTCCCTGGGTACCGTTGCTGACGGCCACAGCCAGAGACAGGGGACCCGGCTCAAAACCGACCTCGATGCCGAGGTCCTGACTGTCATAGTTGAATCCGGTGACCCGTCGGACGAAAGCATCGTCGTCCCACATGCGAATGCCGTATGGCAACAGCATACGCCCCACCTTGGCGTATCCCGATGCAGGCAGACCCTCGAGCAGGACGAAGGCTTCACGGCTGGCGGCCCCGCCTGGAGCCACGATCTCATCGAAGTACAGGGACATCCGTCCCGGCAACAGGCGTGCGTTGATGTACAGATTGCCACTGGTTACGTCAAAGGTGTTCTGCCGATCGGAGCCATTGCTGGCAGCGACCGTCTCGTTGCCGGCGATAAAGTCGGCACCGATCGTGATACTGGGGCCCAGATCGGCGGAGAAATCCAGCGCCGACTCTGACATCGCTTCGAACAGGGGACTGATCTCGGTCTGCGTGAACATGCCACCGTAGCCGTTGCGCATGCCGCCGCCAGTATGATTCACATGGCAGGTGCCGCACTTGAGTCCTTCTCGCAGCGCGATATACGGTTCGGCGACAATGTCTGTTGCAGTTGCCACACAAGCCAGGACGACAAAAAGCCAGGAGGGCCGGAATCGGTTGAAGCAGGGCATCGGGTGCGACTCCACATAAAGGTTGGGTCGTATCTGGTTCAGGGACAGCGTGCACCGACGGGCAAGCTAGCCCGTGAGCGGCCTGCATGTCAAGATGTGTGCCTTGACCGTCTGTGTGGGCAATCCCATCTTACGTCAATCGGGTTTGGTGGCATTACAAACCACTGGCGCACATCGACGTCGACTGCCTCACACAACACGGATGGAAGAACCTTGGGTGACGCCCTCGGAATGATTGAAACCCGCGGCCTCGTTGCCGCCATCGAAGCAGGAGATGCGATGGTGAAAGCCGCTGACGTGGAAATGGCAGGCTGGCAGATCGTTGGCGGCGGTCTCGTGACAACGCTTGTTCGTGGTGACGTCGCCGCTGTGCGCGCCGCCACAGAAGCTGGAGAAGTCGCCGCCCGTGCTGTCGGCGAGGTCATCGCAGTGCATGTCATCGCCCGACCCCATGCAAGTCTACTGGATCTGCTGCCAAATGCGGGCTTTGCTCGCAGCAATCACGACTGATGTCACCCTGGCTCAGGTTGATCGCCCGTCTGGCCGTTGCCGGGGCACTGTTGTATACAATCACCCGTTGGGTCGTGTCGCCCGCCGAACTTCTCGAAAATGTGGTGGCAGCGGACCCATACTGGTTGCTGCTGGCGGCAATAATGACTCCCGTGGGGGTGCTGTTGCAGTGGTGGAAGTGGCGCCGCCTCGTTCAGGCCAGCCTTCCGGAGATTGGCGAGGCAGATATCCTCCTGTCCCTGTTCACAGGCTTTGGCCTCGGCCTGCTGACCCCAGGACGCCTGGGTGAACTCGGTCGAGGAGCCCACTGGCCCGGAGCACGGGCCCGAGCCACGGCTCTGGCTGCTGCGGACCGCCTCGCATCAAGCCTGGTGACACTCGTGGCAGGGGCTGCCTGGGTTGTGTACTACCTGCCGATATCATGGGGGGTGTCGTGCGGCCTGGCGATGGTGGGCATCGGCGTATCGTGGCGTCGGTTCGGCAGCAGGCTCGCGGCGCAGTTGGCATTGCGCTGGGACATGGCCTGCCTGACGGACATCCCTCGTAACGTCTGGGTGTCCAACTCGCTGGCAGCAATTGCCTTCAATGTCGTCTTTTGTCTGCAGATGTTCTGCCTCCTGCGGGCGACCGGAGCGATCGCACTCAGCGCCGTGTTTGCCATCCCTGCCATGTTTGCCCTCAAGACGCTGCTGCCCATCAGCTTCATGGATCTGGGGGTACGCGAAGCCGCGGGCGTGTTGGTCCTTGGAAGCGTGGGAGTCGCGGCAACGACGGCGGTGCAGGCGTCGCTCATGCTCTTTGGACTCAACGTCCTGCTGCCCGGTGTCGCCGGGCTCCTCGTTCTGGCCATCGGGCATCGAACCACTCACTTTTCTTCTCCTTCTCAGAGAATCGAGCTTGTCCATGTGCGCTGACAGCGTTGCCACGGTCGGGTCTGCCTTCACGGCCCGTCAGGATATCTGCGAGATGGGACGACGGATCTACGCGAGGGCCTTCGTCGCAGCCAATGATGGCAATATTTCCGCGCGCCTGAGCGCCGACCGGATCCTCTGTTCGCCGACCGGGGTCAGCAAGGGGTATCTGCAGGAAGACATGCTGGCCATCTGCGACATGGATGGCACTCAGGTCTCCGGGCCACTGAAGATTTCATCGGAGATCCGTATGCACCTCGAGGCCTACAAGCTGCGCAGCGACATCGCAGCAGTCGTTCACGCCCATCCGCCGACGGCGACCGGGTTCGCCGTGGCCGGCCTCGACCTGACCCAGTGTGTGCTGCCTGAGGTCATCGTTCTGCTCGGTGGCGTTCCCCTGGCGCCTTACGGGACCCCAGGTGGCCCGGACATCTTTGAACCCATGCGGCCTCTCGTGGAGAAGTACGATGCCGTGCTCATGGCCAACCATGGGGCAGTGACCATGGGCAAGAGCGTGCAGGATGCCCACTTCAAGATGGAAACGGTCGAGCATTTTGCGCGGATCGCCCTCGTAGCCCGGCAGTTGGGGGCAACCAACACTCTGAGCGAGGCTCACGTGCAGGAATTGCTCGACCTGCGCACGCGATTCGGCATCACTGGACGACCGGGGTGCGCGCGACCTGAGGCCGGCACTGGCTCGACGGACCTGGTGGAACAGATCACCAGGCAAGTCATCGACCGCCTGAGGGCTTCGCGGTGAGTGGATCCGGGCGCTTCGTCGCAGTCGCCGTCTGCCAGACAGTTTTCGGGCTGCTGTCGGCGTCTTCTCTCGCTGCACAGGTGGCCCCGCCACCGGCCGAGGATGGTGCCCCGTTGCTGCGCCTGGTTCAGGAAGCCGAGTCTCTGGCCCGCCGTGGAGATCTGGAGCAGGCCGTGAAACGCTACGAGAAGGCTCTGGCTCAGGGGGCAGGCAGTGCCGATGTGCTTAATCGCCTCGCTGAGCTGTACTTGATTCAACGGAGCCCTGAGCGCGCCATCAGCCTGCTGCATCGTTCGCTGACGGAAGAACCGGGGCAACTTCCGGTCTATTCGGGGTTGAACGAGGCGTTCCTCGCCGTGGGAAGACTCGATTCCGCCTTGTACTACGTCTACCAAGCCAGACGGATTGCGCCAAAGAATTCAGGTGTGCGCAGCCAGCTGGGCTACCTGTACCTGCAATCCGGGGATCTGGAACAGGCCCGCGCACACCTGGACAGCGCACTTCATCTGGACGACCGGAACATCCACGCCCAGCGGCTTCTGGCGCTCTGGTACACGCAGGTTGGCCAGACCGACAGCGCTATGAGCCGCTATCAGATGGTTCTCGAGTTGGCCCCAGAAGATGTGGAAGCACACAACAATATTGCTTTCATGTTGGCTGCCCAGGGCAAATATCTTGAGGCACTGGACTGGTACCAGAAGACCAAGGCCCTGTCCCAGGACCCGCAGTTGTCACACGCCATCAACCTCAATGTCGAGGCAATTCGGGCCATCATGGACGGCAAGATGCGTGCGCGGTATATCCTGGTGCAGAGCGAGAGCCTGGCGATGGATCTGGTCGAGCGAATCAGTGCGGGCGAAGACTTCGGTGAACTCGCGGTGCGTTTTTCCAGGGCCCCGAATGCCCGCGACGGCGGCGATCTCGGGTTCTTCGGCCCCGGTGACATGCTGTCCTCGGTGGAGGAGAGCGTCCTGCAATTACAGGTCGGGCAGACGAGCCCGGTGATAAGGACCGAGCGCGGCTACATGTTGCTGCAACGACTGAACTGAGTTGGTCAAGGGCTGGCAAAAGAGAAGCAGCCGGAAGCAGAGCAGGCTGATGCATCGCCTAACACCGCATCCGGCTGCCCGGGAGGGTACGAGCCGATGACCGGATCGGCTCGCAGTGGTTTGACGCACGCAGTGCAACGGCGGTTCCCGAGGTGCTCCTGATTTTCACAAAGAGCGCTAATTCGTTGTGCGACAAGCGACTGCGATCATGTCTCAGCGACTGAGTCCGACCCTTCTGGCGGAAATCTCCGTCGCCATAGCCCTTGCCGCCGTGCTCAGCGTCTTCAAGTTGAAGTTGCCCCATTTGATCTACGGCGGCTCCATAAGCCTGCACACTCTGCCATTAGCCGTTGTCGCACTGCGCCATGGTGTGCGAGCCGGCATGCTCGCCGCGGTTGCCTACGGCTTCATCAATTTCGTCATGACGCCGTATTTCGTGCATCCCGTTCAACTGATACTCGACTATCCTGTCGCCTTCGGTGTTCTGGGTGCAGCGGGACTCGTCGCCCAGTCCAAGTCCCGGTGGCTTGCCGCTGTCGCCGTCATCGGCGCTGGGACCTTGCGCCTGGGTGTACATGTGCTTTCCGGAATGGTCTACTTTGGTGATCTCGCACCTGCTGGCACGCCGGTCTGGAAATACTCCCTGCTCTATAACTGCAGTTACATGATCCCCGAGACCCTGATCACCAGTGTTGTGATTTTCGTCCTCATCCGACGCCTGGCGCACTAGAGCCCGTCATACACAAGGAGCGCAGCGACGTCAGCCGAACGCAGGGTGACTTGCTTTGGAGATCACCTTGAAAATGCGGGGATATGCCGGCCGCTGCGCAGTCGAAGCATCGATCTCGGACGGAGGTCCTCACGGGAAACCCTCCACGCAGGTTGCATGGCTATATTAGGGTCGCGGAAGGGAACATTGATCCCTTCGGCGAAGGGCCGCCGGAAACCCTGTGGAAGCCAAATGGAGATGGGGCCCAATATGTTGCGGTGCACAAATGCTCGGACGCCCCATGAGCGGCACCCCAGGCAACATTCAGGGGAGGCACGCATGTTGCTATCCCCAGCGCGGGAGAGTACGCGAGTGATCATCCTGCAGCACGACAGCCCGGACCCGGCGCAACGCCGCATGGCGCAACGCCGCATGTCCACTCGGGCCACTCAGGGGTAGGTGAAGGACATGAACAGAAGCGAATTACGCGAGCTGATGGGACGCCTTGAATCATTGGAGGCGTTGGCCAAGCTCTTCAACAATCTCTGGTTCGACCGGATCAGGCAGGACGCAAAGGATGTCAAGGCACAGGCGTACCTGACGGTGTTCGATGATGCCTTTCCGCATATGAACCATGTCATCGAATTCGTCCGCCGCAGCGCCGGTCTGCTCTCCTCAGGAGAGGAAAGTCACGAAGAGTGGCAGCGACTGCAGAGCGCAGTTTGACTATCTCCATCGTTTGCTCAAGGCCGAAGGTGATGATTCTGGCGACGCCGTTGCTGTCGCGACTGCCGCGCCCGTTGCCGCAGCCGGCAACGACGCAGACGACGCAGACCTCGGTGCAGAACTCACCTACGAGGAGCGCGAGGCCCTCGAGTCGGTCGAGCAGAGCGACATTGACTCATTGTTTGACGGGGACGGGGACGACGGCTCCGAGGATGATGACGTCGGCGAAGAGGTCGACGACATTGATTCCCTGTTTGAGTCCGAGGATGAAGATGATGAGGACGAGGAAGATGATGAGGACGACGAACTGGAGGATGCCGCTGCTGACCTGTTCGAGGACGAGGACCAGGAAGCAGAAGACGACGACGAGGAGATAGAAGAGGACGACGACGAGGAAGAGGCGGCGGACGACTCAGCCACAGAACTCCCTTCGATTGCCGCTGAGATGATTGATGAGGATGAGGAACTCGATGAGACGGAAGCGCTGAAGGCGGCCGCTTCCCTTGAGTCCGACAGTCCCGCCGCGATCGATGCAGAAGAGGAAGAAGAGCTCGAGGGACTCCTGGAAGGCATCGCCGATGACGAAATGTCTGATGAGGACGTCGACCTGGAAGAGTTGCTTGGGGACGCCGCCTCGAGCCGCATTGCGCCTGAAAAGGCACCTGAGATCGAAGAAGACGACGATCTGGCGGAACTCCTAGGCGAGGAGGACGCTGATGACGACGCAGACTCGGGGGACGATGTCGACCTGGCAAGCCTTCTCGAAGAGGAAGAGGAGGAGGATGCTGAGGCGGAGGACGAGGACACCGAACTCACCGATGCACTGTTTGAAGTCGAGGAAGTCGAGGAAGACGGGGATGACCTCGATCTCGGTGACCTGCTCGAAGATGAAGACGACGACGACGACGACGGCGGCGCCGGGATATCGACAGATGAGATGACTGCTTTGCTGGATGATGACGCCAGCAAAGACGACGAGCCCGTGGATACTTCGGCCATTGGGGCCGATGAGGAGGGTGACGAGGACGACGACGAGGAATCCATCAGTCAGGACGAAATCGACGCCCTCTTCGGCTGACGTGTCAGCCTGAGCAAACATCACTTTGTCCGGCAACGGGCGCGGCGCCGCAACT